>NZ_JAUBQR010000084.1:0-7634 GCF_036701385.1 Microcoleus sp. Pol12B4
ATTTCACCGCCATCAGCAAAGCCGTTTGGATATTTTTTAGGCCAGTAAAACTTGCCCGCCATGTCTTCAAACCGCTGCGTAACCTCATCTCGGTGGAGTTTCCCGGTGACGTAAAGGTGAACGTGGGGGGTGATGTGACTTAATTCGCGGATTAAAGCTTCGCTGCACCAGCCTACTGAGTGGCGGCGGAAGTGTTTGGAAAGGAAGCCGATTTTTAAATGACGCTGTTCTTTTGTTTGGTACTTGGCTAGGTGGTTGCTTCTGTTAATTTCCTGGCGCTTAGGGACGGCTTTTTGGTAGTATTCTTTGGCAATAAGTCTGTAGAAACTGGCATTCTTTTCGCGGTTGTCTCGCAGGTGAGAAACTGCAAACAGGAAGATTTCGTAGAGCAGTTTTAGTTCGATTACGCTAAAGGTTTCGACCTTTTCGTAGCATAGTTTTTCGATTTCTTCGAGTTTCTGAATTGCCTGTTTGCTGACACCTGATTGCAGGTAGGAAAAGACGTAGGCTGTAGCTGACATGACTGGGGCATTTTCGCCACAGTTTTGGCAGTATTTGTCGGCTACGCTACGGGCTCCGGCGAGGTTGGTAGAATGGCTTAGCAAGTCGCACAATTGTTGGTAGGCTTCGCTATATTTGGAGTTGCATTCGATCGCCTTTTCAAAATTGGCGATCGCCTCCAACGGCTTATCTTGTTTCTGAATGTGCCCCATCCGGCAGTAAACCTCTGCCCAATTCGGTTTTAAGGCCAAAGCTTGCTGATAGCTGGCTAAAGCTTCTTCCAGCCGCCCCTGCATGGAATAACAACTGCCGAGGTTAGCGTGAACTTCCGGCCAGTCGGGCTTGATTTGCAGAGTATTGCGGTAATTAGTAATTGCTTCGTCGTACTTGTTTTGCTGCAAAAAAGAATTGGCTATATTGAAGTGCAAAACTTCTAATTGCGGCTTTAAAGCTACAGCTTTCTGATAATAAGCGATGGCGGCGTCGAGATTGCCTTGTTGCGATCGCGCGCTGCCGATGTTACCGTAAGCTTCGGCCCAATCTGGTTTAATGGCGATCGCTTTTTCGTAGCTTTCGATGGCTTCGTCGCGCTTTCCTTGGCTGAAAAGTCGATTACCTAAGTTAAAGTGGAAGTCTGCACCGACTAGCTGCGGGTTGAGTTCAGATGTTCTTTTAAAACAGGCGATCGCTGCTTCGATGTTGCCGTGTTTGTGATATACTTTTCCTAAATTCCAGTGAGCGCCCGCTAAATTTGGACTGAGGGCAATGGCTTGCTGGTAATGGGCGATCGCTTCTTCCAAACGCCCCATTTTGAAATACATACTGCCGATATTGGCGCGCACTTCCGCAAAATTTGGCTGCAATTCTAGGGCTTGAGAATATGAACGAATTGCAGCTTCAGTTTTGCCTCCTGCTTGCAAGGCATTGCCTAAAGTGACGTAAGCGTAGATGAAATCCGGTCGAATTTTTAGCGCTTGCTGACAAGCTGCGATCGCCTCTTTAATTTTACCTTGAACTAAAAAGTTTTCGGCGAGTTTATTGTACGGTTCTACTTCTTGAAAATTGGCAACCTGTCCACTATCTGGAACATTGAGCGAGGTAACTTGTTCGGAAACTTCGGCGGGGTTTGTAAACGGAGTATTTAAAGTCTCAGTGGTGGGTGCTGGCGGCAAATTGATGCTCGAAGGTTGCAAGCCGTAGCCTTCATCTTTGTTGACAGATACTGGTTGCGATTCTCCTGATTCTGTTTCTAATTCGATAAAGTTGCTGTCAGTAGTTTCCCGCTCTTTTTGTGCGATCAAACTCGATAATTTCTCAGCAGCGCTGGCATCTCCAGGTTGCTGTTGCAACACTTTTTG
Source organism: Microcoleus sp. Pol12B4 (assembly GCF_036701385.1). Classification (NCBI taxonomy): domain Bacteria; kingdom Bacillati; phylum Cyanobacteriota; class Cyanophyceae; order Oscillatoriales; family Microcoleaceae; genus Microcoleus; species Microcoleus sp. Pol12B4. The sequence goes on from NZ_JAUBQR010000084.1 coordinate 1,860, forward strand.
ATAGCAAGCAATGGCTGCATCTAACTTTCCTTGCTGCTGCAAAACGCTGCCCAGCATCATATTGACCGAACACAATTGAGGATTAATCGCCAGAGCTTTTTGGTAATAATTGGCTGCCTGTTCCAATTGCCCTAACTTGTAATACATACTGCCGAGATTCGCGCTGGCTTCAGCAAATTCCGGCTGAATTTCTAAAGCTTGCAAGTAAGCTTGAATTGCCATTTCCAGTTTGCCTTGACTCTGCAAAGCATTGCCTATTGTCAAGTAAGCAGGAGCAAAAGTGGGTTGAAATTGAAGAGCGACATTACAAGAGGCGATCGCCTTTTCAAATTCTCCTTGCAAAACATAAACTTCCGCCCACTTTTTATGAACTTCCGCATCTCCTGGATTTAACTCTAAAGCTTTCTGATAATTCTCGATAGCGCCACCGAGATTACCTGCATCTTTCAGCCGATTTCCCTTTACAAAATATGCTTGAGCTGCTTCTGAATCCACCAACGACTCCGTTATCATTTGCTCTGCCACTCTTACAGTTTTTACACTAATAATATTCAACCATTCTACCCACTCTCGGGAACGCACAGACCAAGTACACCCTCGATTTATATATTCTACCTGCTGCCTCAGATGATTTTCAGCAGTTGCGCCGCCCGCACCCGTGCCCTCATTTAAAACTCCGACTATCGCCTCTAAAAACCGCCTTGTATATCCCTCCCAATCTGGCTTACCCGCCCGCTTCCAATTAGTTATCGATGCAAAATTTTCCACCCCTGACATTGAAACTAGACGGGCAAATCCAGCAGTTGTTTCCGGCAAAGCTGCCAATTCACTCGTCACAATTCGGCAACCGCTGGCCATTGCCTCCATCACGGCAATAGATGAGGTTTCTAAATAGGTATTCGGGTAAGCTAAAACCGCGACTGAACGCAGTTGGCGGACGAGTTCGGGTTGGGGTACGGAACCGACGTACTCGACGCCTTCTGTTTCCTGACACTGGCGGTAAAGTTGACCAAAAAAAAGCCTGTTATCATTGTCGTCTATTTGGTGTATTTTCATGCTTGAAAATACTTTTAATGTGGTTCCGGGGACAGCTTGACGAATTTCGGGAAAGACTTTTAACAAAATATCGAGTCCGCGAAATGGAGTGCTGGTGTAAGCTAGAATGGGCGGTCGAGATTTATGATAGAGGATAGGAATATTATCGGGGAAAATATTAGCAAAACAAGGTGCGATCGCATTTCTTAAAACACAACTGCGATTTAAGTCAATCCCAAAGCGGCGATGAAATTGCTCGCGCTGCCAGTCGCTGACAAATACAAAGGCATCGCAAGCATTGATTTCTCGCTCATTTTTAAAATTTTCGAGGAATACAAAGCCCGGCTCGTTATGAATCCACAAAATTAATTGAGTTTGTTCCCCCAAAAGCGGCTTAACTTCCACCGCTTTGCCGAGTATATTGACTATAACTAAAAAATCGAGCGATCGCAGTAACTCTAAATTAGATTTGTCCCCCACGCGCCGCCTGCAATCAACGCCGCGCGACATCCCCGGCTCGGAAGTATTGTTGAGCAAAAATACCTCGTTTCCCTGTGCAGCCAACGCCTCGGCTAAGTAACAAATAGCCGACTGAGTGCCGCCCAAAGGTTCGCGGTAAGGAGTTTCAATGTTGTAATCCCAAGTATAAGTATCAAGAAACCCGATTTTCATTAAATGGTATAATTTTAAAACTATTGAGGAGTACCGAAAATGACCACAGAACAAGATCCCGTAAAATTTATGAAACAGCAAGTCGGCTTTGCTGCTGCCGATCGCGTACAATCTGGTATGATTGTCGGACTCGGCACGGGGTCAACTACAGCTTATACTATTCAAGCATTGGGCGATCGCATAAAATCAGGTGAACTCAAAGATATCAAGGGAGTGCCGACATCTTTTCAATCAGAAGTGTTAGCCAAACAGTACGGAGTACCGCTGGTAACACTCGATGAAATTGATAGAATTGATGTTGCTATTGATGGCGCGGATGAAGTAGATCCCCACCTCAACTTAATTAAAGGTGGCGGCGCAGCCCACACCCGCGAAAAAGTAGTCGATTACCTCGCAACTCAGTTTATTGTAGTAGTTGACGGTTCCAAAATCGTAGATAAATTGGGTTCGACTTTTCGCGTTCCCATCGAAGTTATACCGATGGCATTAACACCAGTGATGCGCGCCATTGAAAAATTGGGTGGCAAACCAGAACTCCGCATGGGTGTGAAAAAAGCAGGCCCGGTAATTACCGATCAAGGTAATATGGTAATTGATGTCAAATTTGATGATATTGCCAACCCCGGAGAAATGGAAAAAAGCTTGAACAACATTCCCGGTGTGTTAGAAAATGGTTTGTTTGTAAACTGTACCGATTTGGTTTTAGTCGGCGAAATCAAAGACGGAAAACCCGTAGTACGCGAAATTTCTAAATAGTCAAAACTTGCCTACGGGTGGTCAAAAACTCTTTGTGGAACAGGCACCTTGCCTGTTCAGGAGAATGCGACAATATGGAATTTACTATCGGAAAAAATACCAAAACAAGGTTTTTTACCCTATACCAACTGCCAAGACTATTAAGAAGTTTTTAATCAGTCAAACCCTTGCGATTGTTACATCTTTCTTCTTCCTTCTTCCAACTTCCATCGGCCTGACATCCGTTACATCCGTTACAGAATCCGTTGCCGAACTTTCTTCTTCCTGACATCCGTTACATCCGTTACATCCGTTACAGAATCCGTTGCCGAACTTCCTTCTTTTATAGCTTTGACTTTGATTATGATGCAATATCGCAGATTCGGTCGCACAGAATTATCCATGCCCGTCTTTTCCTGCGGTGGCATGAGATATCAGTACAAATGGCAAGACGTGCCAGCCAATGAAATTCCACCAGACAATCAACAAAATCTAGAAGCGACGATTCGCTACTCGGTTGAATGCGGCATCAATCACATAGAAACTGCTCGCGGTTACGGCACTTCCGAAATGCAATTGGGGTGGCTTTTCCCTAATTTTCCCCGCGAAAAATTGATAGTGCAAACGAAAGTTAGCCCCAAACCGAACTCCCAAGAGTTCCGCGAAGACTTTGAAAAATCCTTAGCTTATTTACAACTAGAATACGTCGATTTACTGTCGCTACACGGCATTAATACGTGGGAATTGCTAGAGGAGTCTATCCGGCCGGGCGGCTGCATGGATGTGGCGAAAAAGTTGCAAGCAGAAGGCAAGGTTAAGTTTATTGGTTTTTCCACTCACGGCCCGACGGATGTGATTGTCAAAACAATTGAAACCAATCAATTTGATTATCTTAACTTGCACTGGTACTACATCAATCAAAGTAATTGGCCTGCTATTGAAGCTGCTAAAAGTCACGATATGGGCGTTTTTATTATCAGTCCTTCCGATAAAGGTGGTCAACTTTACAGCCCGCCACAAAAATTAATCGACTTGTGCTATCCGCTGAGTCCGATGGTGTTTAATGATTTGTTTTGCTTGTCGCATCTGCAAGTACACACTTTGAGTTTGGGCGCAGCCAAACCTGAAGATTTTAACGAACATCTGAAAGCTGTAGAATTGTTAGATAGAGCCGATGAAATTTTGCCTCCGATATTAAAAAAATTAGAAAAAGCAGCAATTGATAAATTAGGAGAAGATTGGTTTAAAACTTGGCACGTAGGTTTACCAACTATAGAAAATACTCCTGGAGGTATTAATATTTATGTGATTCTGTGGCTGTGGAATTTGGCCCAGGCTTACGATACGATCGACTATTGCAAGATGCGCTACAACCTTTTAGGTAATGCCAGTCACTGGTTCCCGGGCCAAAAAGCCGATCGCCTCGATGAATTAGACTTGCGCCGCTGTCTAGCCCACAGTCCCCACGCTGCTAAAATTCCCGGTATTCTTCAAGCAGCCGATCGGGTTTTTGGAGGCGAAGCCATCCAGCGCTTGTCCCAAGAATAATCGCAAAAAAACCCGGTTTCGAGACAGAAACCGGGTTGCTGAACCGGAGCACGTGAGTTAGTTACGCGCACACAATTAGCCTATACTTGAGACACTCTCACAACCATCGCCCATCCGTCTCATCCATTCGGGCGATTCAACTTTTTTTCTCAACTCACTCCCATTTTGCTTTAATCTGAGATAAAACAGTTAATAATTCACTTAGGTATTTTTTATGACTCTCAAACGCCGAGATTTCTTGTATTTGCTGACGGCCAGCGTCGGAGCTATTACCGCAGGTGCTTGCCAAGCGTCAGGAAATAATGTATCGCAAGCAAGTCCAGTTGCAGAAAGCCCAAAAATAGCCCAAACCCCCGGCCCTTTTACCCTGCCGCCTTTGCCCTACGAATACAATGCTTTAGAACCGCACATTGATGCGCGGACTATGCAATTTCACCACGACAAACACCACGCCGCCTACGTTAAAAACCTCAACGATGCTGTCAGCAAATACCCGCAGCTCAAAAATATGAGTGCTGAAAATATGCTGCGAGATTTGAGCAAAGTGCCGGAAGATATTCGCACAACCGTGCGTAACAACGGCGGCGGACACCTAAATCACACTATGTTTTGGGAAATCATGGGTCCCAACGGCGGCGGCGAACCCACAGGGGCAATTGCAACAGCAATTAAGCAAACTTTCGGCAGTGTTGACGATTTTAAAACAAAATTTAACGATGCCGGCGCCAAGCGTTTTGGCAGCGGTTGGGTTTGGCTAGTCCGCAATAAAGCTGGCAAACTGGAGATTACAACTACGGCAAATCAAGACACGCCTTTAATAGATGGCAACTATCCAATTATGGGTAACGATGTTTGGGAGCACGCTTATTATCTCAAATATCAAAACCTTCGCGCCGACTACTTAAAAGCTTGGTGGAATGTTGTTAATTGGGCGGAAATTAACAAGCGCTACGAAAAGGCTAGCGCTTAGTTCAAAAAAGCTTGTTGTTGCGATCGACCGCAAACAGCTCAACAACCAACTCTGTTTTAAGTAGGTAGGCGCTGTAAAACGCAATTAAGTAAGTCAACGATTGTAGAATATCCTGAGCATTAAGCGTGGCTGACTTGGCCCTGTTTCCATACTGTTAGATGGTTCAGTTTAATTCCACCTACCTACTTATTTTCTGATTCTGCTGTCAAACTCGGGCTGCCCTCAATGTACAATCCACCATCTACCTTTAACACGCTACCCGCGATGTAGCTAGCTGCATCAGATGCCAGGAAAACTGCTGCTTTCCCTAAGTCTTCCGGGAATCCCATCCGGCCAAGAGGCATTCTGTTACTGAACGACTCAAGCAATTCGTCGCTGTACCAGCGTCGCTCACCCGGAGTATCAGTCCACCCAGGCTCTAGGATGTTGACCCGAATTTTGTGCCACATCAGTTCATTCGCCATAGAAAGAACGAGGTGATGACAGGCTGCTTTGGTGGTGTTGTAGTCAATCGCACCCTTATAGGGAAAATGAGCGTGGGGGGATGAGATATGGATAATCGAGCCTTTGGCATTCCTTTCCACCATACGGCGGGCGACTATTTGACAGATGTGAAACACACCGTACACCCCTATTTCTAGTGTCCGCTGTAAATCCTCAAAGTTAGTTTCCAGCAAGGTATTTCGGACGCTGGCGATCGCATTTGTTACTAGAATATCGATTTGACCGAGTTCTTGCTCGCACGTATCGACCATCCTTTCCACTTGGTCGCGCTGTGAGACATCTGCTTGAATCGCGATAGCGCGACGGCCGAG
>NZ_JAUBQR010000084.1:7734-25136 GCF_036701385.1 Microcoleus sp. Pol12B4
TCGCACGTATCGACCATCCTTTCCACTTGGTCGCGCTGTGAGACATCTGCTTGAATCGCGATAGCGCGACGGCCGAGAGAGTGAATCTGGTTGACTATTTCTCGCGCAGACGTTTGAGAATCGCAATAGTTGACACAAACATCGGCACCAGATTTGGCTAATTCAAGGGCGATGCCAGCACCAATTCCTTTCGAGCTACCTGTAACAAGTGCAATTTTATTGGCAAGCATAGTTAGTATTGAAAAACGGCTATAGCTAGCGCACGGGACGCTCGAACTGCTGTACAACTTTCCGCAAGTAAACGCAGTGTCGTGCCCCCTGACTCGTCGGCGTTGTGAATGCTTCGACTGACTCAACTGTGCCACCCAAATGCTCGATCGCCCTTTGCAACTCCGTTTCTTCCTCCACCGTCCAATTCCCTCGGTAAAGTACAGCCAAACCGCCGTTTTTCAGCAGAGGCAGCGCGCATTTAGCGCAGAGAGGAGCTGCTCCAACAGCTCGGAGAACGGCTAGATCGTAAGCTTGTTTGTGCTGTGGCTGTCGGGCAATTTCATCAGATCTACCCAACAAAGTCGCAGCATTTTCTATGTCTAAAGACGGCACAACTGTTTCCAAAAAAGCAATCTTTTTGCGAGTAGAATCGAGCAACGTAACTGATAAATGCGGCAGGGCGATCGCGATCGGCAAGCCCGGAAAACCCCCACCAGTCCCAATGTCGATCGCTTTGTGCACCGACTCGGCGGCCAATTCGGGATTTTCCGCCGGATTGTGATTAGCTGGCAGCAGTCTCGCAATTCCCCGCAGAGAATCCCACAAATGTTTTTCCCAAAACTCCATCGGCTCAGTAATTCGAGTTAAATTCAAGGAGCGATTTCCCTCGACAATTAACTCATAAAGCCGCTGAAATTTTTGTTGCTGCGACTCATCCGGCTGCCAATTCAGCGTTTTTTGCCACAACTCGTTCATCTGGGGCAACACAGGCATTGTAATCTGATTCATCTTCTATTCCCACTCTTTTGTAAGCTCTGCAAATTCTCGTCACTTAAAAATGCTTCATAATGCGATAAACCCGCCGGCGCTAACTAATGACTAATGACTAACAAAACTTGTTTCCTTAGCTTCTAATTTAGCCCTATCGACCTCTTGCAAGTCGCCGTGATCTAAAGTCCAAAATCGGTCGGCAACGCTCAGCAAATCGCTAGCATCGTGAGTAACAATCAACAAAGTCCAGTGACTTTTCAACTTACTCAACAAGCTTACCAACTGCCGCCGCATCGACCAATCTAAACCCGCCGTCGGTTCGTCCAAAAGTAGCAAATGCGGCTGCCGAATTAACTGCACCGCCAGGGCTACCCTCCGCTGTTGTCCGCCGCTCAAAGCGTGGGGAGAAGCGCGCAGTGGCAAATGTCCTAGTCCCACTTCTGCCATTGCTGAGTTAATTTGTTCTTGTCCCAATTCTGGATGCCCCAACCGCAATTCTTCTAAAATTGTGCCTCCGCAAAAATGCCTTTCAGGAAACTGGAATACTAACCCTCCTAACTGTTGCAAGTGTTCAGGTGTTAATTCTTGTTCCCGCCAACGGATGTCGCCGCTAGTTTTTTCCGCTAAACCTGCTAATATTTCTAAGAGCGTACTTTTGCCTGAACCGCTGCGACCCACAATCAGCCCCATTTGCTGCGAGGGAAGTTCTAAGTTAATATTTTTCAGAATAGCATTCGGACAGGCGGTAGGATGATATACTAGGTTTTTTAGATAAAGCATTAACGCAATTGGTGATTGGGGAAAAGGAAGGCACTACACGAATTTTGACACGGATACACGGCTTAATTATCCAGCCTCAGCGATTTGTTTGTAGCTTGGGTCGATCGCCCACTATTATTTTACATAAATCTTTACAAAAATTTCCTTTTTTTTCAGGATTGGCGTTTGATTTTTCTGTTTTTTCATGGTATATTTTAATAATGGGAATCTTTACTTTAATATATTACAATTCACACTTCCATTCTTAAAATATACCTCAACAACCACAAAAAATCAAGCAAATTTCACTATTTTTTTGGTTGCGGCCCGAAAGTCTAAAAATTTAACTCTCTTGTTTCTAGTTTACAGTATATTCCATTGAGAGAATTGACGATGACGAAAACCCCTTTAGCATCGCTTGGCAAGCAAATGTTAAGTTCTAAACAGACAGTGCGGGCGATCGCCAGTGCAGGAGCGATCGCCCTCAGCATCTGCATTAACTCGGCAGTAGCGGGCGATCCCTTTCGCAACAGCAACTCGCAGGCGATCGGGCCCAACACCGAAACCGCTTTCCAAACAATGTTTCAGCAAGGAAACTACAAACAAGCAAAAACTCAAATTCAACAAGCACTATCAGCAGAACCAAACGAGCCGCTAGCCTATGCAATGGCAGCTTCCCTCTCATACATCGAGCAGGACTTAAACTCGATGAATTCCTACGCACAGAAAACCCGCGAAGTCGGCGAAAAATTGACTAAAACTAATCCATTGCGCGGCAATATTTACACAGCAACAGGTCACTTTCTAGAAGGGGCGAACATTATAGCCAAAGAAGGAACAGCTAAAGGCGCGCCCCAAGCTTTGAGTAAATTGCGAGTAGTATTTCAATACCTAGAGGCCGCCGAGAAAATAGCGCCCAACGACCCAGAGCTCAACCTGCTCAAAGGCTACATGGACTTAATTCTAGCCACAAACCTGCCCTTTTCTAACCCCAACGAAGCCATTCAAAGACTCGAGCAAAAAGCCTCTCCTCGCTACTTAGCGTATCGCGGCATGGCTGTCGGCTATCGAGACTTGAAAAAGTACGATCGGGCTTTAGAATTTGCCAACAAATCCCTAGCAGAAACGCCCAATAATCCTGAAGTTCTCTATCTAAAAGCACAAATTTTGTTTTCCCAATCTCAGGGAAAAGACGGTAACAAAACCTTACTTGAGGAAGCCCGAAAAAACTTCGACGCAGCCTTAGTAAAACCCGACCAACTGCCGCGCAGTTTAGTAGCCGAAATCTTCTTTCAGCAGTGCAGAACCCGTAACCGTCTCGACAGCAAATCTCGTGCCTGCGACCCGATGCGCGATAAAATCAGAGATGCAGATGGAGTCTGGGGGCCCGCGGCCTTACCACCACTTTAAAAAGAGTCAGAGGGAAGTCAGAAGTCAGGAGTCAGGAGGAAAATTCTCCCTCTCTCCCACTTTTCCTTTCTCCTGCAATCCCATTCCTGCAATTCCATTCCCTTTCTTTGAAAAAATTGATGCAAGTAGAGTTTCGCGAGTTTAACCCCTTTGACCTCTGGATTTGGCTGAAGTTCAGCAACGTGCCTTCAAACGGTGAAAAACAGTATGTTGAAGAAGTGTTTGACTCTTGGTTTTTCTTGGGAAAACTGGGAGGATTTAATGCGGAAAATTTGCAAGTTCAAGATGAAGGCTTAGACATCAGTGATATGAATTACGATGTTAATCTAGCCGACCAAAGCATGATGGCTTTGATGCACAATATGGGAGAAATGGAGTATCAAGGTTCTTGGGCTCGCTGCTGGTTTGATTTGGGTACTAGCGATGCAATTGGACTAGATGTTTTGATTAATGTCTTCCAGCAACTCAGCAAAGAATTCGTAACGATTGAAAAACTAATTATCGGCGGTGAAAATATAGACTGGCCAATTGAAAATAGGAGGAGCAGAGAGGGTTTTGCCGCCGATAATTAAACGTGGGCATCACACGGATGACACGGATACACAGATAATGACTGATGATTGCTGGCTAATATAGGGCTTACGCACGGGTAGTCATTAACCTGGTTTTTGCCATCATACTTCGTTACAACCCCCTTCAACGGCAAAAACCTGTTGATGGGGGGAAGTCGAAACGCGGTTTCTTTTGTTTTGGTGTTGATGCTTCATGACTGATGACTAATGACTGATAACTAATTATGCAAAAAGGTAAAGTTCGCGTAATTGTTTTAGGATTAATTCGATCGGGCGATCACATCTTCGTGTCAGAATGCGAAGCTCCGGTCAAACAAGACACATTTTACCGAGCTCTGGGCGGTGGCATAGAATTCGGAGAACACAGCATCGACGCTTTGCAAAGAGAGTTTCAAGAAGAAATTCAAGCCGAGTTAACAAACATCAAATATTTGGCTTGTTTGGAAAATTTTTTTATTTTTAATGGCGAAGTTGGACATGAACTAATACAACTCTATAAGTGCGAATTTGTCGATCCCAAATTTTATCAATTGGAGAGTCTAGCCTTTGCAGACGGAGAGTGGGTATTTACCACACTTTGGATGCCGATCGAGCGCTTTCGATCGGGCGAATTGCGCCTAGTTCCCGAACAATTTATCGACTACTGCGAAAGCTAATAACTCAACCAATACCAAAAAACAAATACCTGAGATGGGGGAATTAAATCTAAAATATTTGCCCTAGGGGCGTGTTTCACCTGAAATATTTGCGATAACTAACAGGATGAATAAACCCGCCCCTTCCTTCCGCCCCCCGCATTACCCGGAGCTACCTTACACTAGGCAGAGTCCGCAACAGCTCATAGAGCAAAGAGTTGATAAAACCGAGGGCGATAGCCCCCAGCAAAGCACTCCAAATTCCCCACCGCAAGCGAAATCCATCAACTAGCCAAGCCGCCAATCCAAAGATAATCGCGTTGATAACAATTATCCACAAACCAAAAGTTACCAACACCAATGGAAAGCCCAAAACCACAAAAAGCGGCCGCACCAAAGCATTCAGCAATCCAAAAACCGCCGCCGAAATCATCGCTTTTCCAAAAGTGTCAATGTCCACCCCGATGGGCAACTTGGAAATAATAAAAAAGCTCACCGAAGTTACCAGCCAAGCAATTGCCAGCGAAACGATATCCATGTGTTCATCTCCTTAAAAAAGCTAAACATTAAATCGGAACAACAGCACATCCCCCTCTTGTACAATATACTCTTTTCCTTCACTGCGAACTAAGCCTTTTTCCTTAGCTGCATTCATCGCGCCCGTAGCAACCAAATCTTCATAAGCTACAGTTTCGGCCCGGATGAAACCCCTTTCAAAATCCGAGTGAATCACCCCAGCAGCTTGCGGTGCTAACATTCCCGCGATAATCGTCCAAGCGCGAGTTTCTTTCGGCCCGCTAGTAAAATAAGTCCGCAAACCCAATAATTCGTAAGTAGCTCGAATCAGAGATTTCAAGCCCCCTTCTTTTACTCCCAGAGATTCTAGGAAATCCGTTCGTTCTTCCTCTGATAACTCCACCAATTCTGACTCAACTTGCGCCGAAACTATGACAACCTTAGCATTTTCTGCTTCTGCTACTTCCCGCACTTGTTCGACATAGCTATTTCCCGTTGCTAAATCGTCATCAGATACGTTAGCAGCATAGATAATTGGTTTGTTGGTCAGTAATTCCAAACCTTTAACTAATTCAGCTTCTTCATCTGTGAAATTGTACTGCCGCGCTGGTTTCCCGGCATTCAAAACAGCGACCAATTTTTCGAGCACGTCCACTTCTGCCTGAGCTTCCTTATTGTTGCGGGCCAGCTTGCGAGTGCGATCGAGCCTGCGTTCAATTTGAGCTAAGTCTGCTAAAATTAATTCGAGATTGATAATGTCAATATCTCGCTGGGGATCGACAGAACCGGCAACGTGAATAATATCATCATTGTCAAAACAGCGGACAACGTGGACGATCGCATCTACAGCCCGAATGTGAGACAAAAACTGATTTCCCAGTCCTTCTCCCTGACTCGCCCCCTTCACCAAACCCGCAATATCCACAAACTCGATCCGCGTCGGCACAGTTTGCACGGAATTGGAAATATTGCTCAGCACCTTCAACCGTTCGTCTGGCACTGCCACGATACCCGTATTTGGCTCGATCGTACAGAAAGGAAAATTAGCAGCAGTCGCCTTGGCATTAGCAACCAGAGCATTAAACAAAGTAGATTTGCCAACATTAGGCAGTCCGACAATTCCGGCAGTAAGCATAGCTATTTAGAAACATATCACTGTTTCAAAATATCATAAGCAATAGCAATATATCTGACTTGTCCCTTCTAACTTCTATAGGTAAGCTTGAATAAATATCTAACTTGAGGTAGATGGCTCAATGGTTAACAAGTTGTTAAGCAAAGTAACGATCGCTGTGGGGCTGTCGCTGCCACTGTTAGGGCTGACAGCAGCTAACGTTTTCGCTCAGATGGTCAAAATTTCGGTGGTTAACAACAGCGGTAAGACTATGACAGCAGTCTATATGTCTCCTCCCGATAAGGATACTTGGGGAGAAAACGAGCTTGAGGCCCCCATTGCCGATCGGGAAAAGGCAGATTTTGAGTGGAATCAAGCTGACTACGGCGGCTCGGATGCGGGCTGTGTTTTTGATGTCAGGGCCGAATACTCTGACGGCAAATCCACTGACTTGGATGCTGTTGACCTTTGTAAAGAGACTGCGCTCAACTTCAATTAATCGATAATTTACGCAAAAACCGAGTTTTTTCAAGTCTGATATTCATCAAAAAGATTGGGGACTTTGGAGAAAGCCGGTTTTTGCGATCGACCTCACAAACAATCTTAAATTTCGCGATCGACTAAAACATAATTTAAATAGGTTCAGGGATTGTCTGAGGAATTGGCCCCGGCACTGTCTGAGGAATTGGAGAGGGTACAGTTTCCGGCACCGGTTCAGGAATTGGCTGGGGAATTGGCGCAGGTACCGGTTCCGGTACTGGCCCGGGAATCGGTTCGGGAACGGGGCCCGGCACTGGTGGCGATGCGGGTATAGTCGGCAGCCCCGGTTCGGTACTGGGAATCTGCGGGCCTGGAAACGGACTAGGGTTGGGAAAAATCACGGCAATTCTATTAATAACTCAATACAATCATGCTAGATAAAAAACTAAAAATACGACATCTATCTAAATAGTGAAAATATTAAAATTGATATTTTGTACCATTTTAAATCAGCTTTTTGGAGTAGACGAAAGCAACCGGGTTTATCTGTATTGGATTTTTTAGGCTGACCGAAAGCAATTTGGTCACAGGCTTCCGGTACAGGCCGTGAACCCTTGAAAAAAGCGTAGCGTACTCATCACGTGCGATCGCTACAGCCTGTGGGAGCAATTCTAAAATCTAAAATCTAAAATCGCGCAATCGATCGCCCTCCGAAAAGCCTTGCCAGCCTGTAGTTTTGGACGATACCTAGCCAAAAGTACAGGTTCTGTCCTGTACTTTTGGCCAGTTGCGAGCTGGCCTTTTGGCTAATTTAAGACTCAACTAAAAGCTAGGAACTTTTTGGGATTATTCTCCTACTATTGAACCTACGCTGTCACAGATTTTTAGGATTAAGCAAAAAGTTTCTCCCAATCCAAATCTGTTTCGGTCTATGCAACAAGGAAAGCCGAGGCATAAAGGGGCATAAAAAATGCATCTCCAAGATTTTGTCGAGACAAATATCAAATACGATGTCAGCAAAATAGTAGCCGATCAAGAGTTAAGCTCGGAAATCCAAGAGATTCTGATCGCTCAAGGGCTACTCTCTCCCACAGTAGAAGATATCTTTGGCCCTGTTTCTATTGCTGTTTTAAAACGCTTCCAAAAACTAAATCGCTGCTATGAACCAGGATTTTTGGGAAAACGAACAGCTACCGAACTCCTCGAAGTTGATCAAGTAGCAACGCGAGGAGCGGAAGGTCTTCCCTCAATTCAGGTGAAAATTATCCAAGATACTCTCCTTAAAAATAAACCGTTGCAATCCGATGCTTTGTTGCCGGCAGAAAAACACAATCTCAAAGCGGGCGTCACCCTCAGAGTTGCCTCATTTGAAGTTGAGCGCAGTCATTTAAAAATTACCTTAGCTGATACTCCAGTTGAGAATACTTGGACTGGATATATTTTTGGAGAACACGCCGAAGTTTTTGAAGGCACTACCATAATTTATCCAAAACGCGATGAAATTAAATTGCCTATTCCTTACAAATCTCAGAGAGATAATGAAATCAACCCTGATGGTTCCTGCAATGTTACTTCAATAGCGATGTGTTTGGAGTATCTAAAGATTCCTCGCCGACACAGTGAGGGACACTTTGAGGATGAGCTTTACAACTATGCCTTAGATCAAGGATTAGATCGCCATGTGGGCGCTCATCTAGCTCAAATTGTTCGCGACTATGGAGCGAAAGATAACTATACTGAAACTGCCACCATTGAACAAGTTAAAGATTGGTTATCGAGTGGAAACCCAGCAGTTATACACGGTTACTTTACTCAAAGTGGCCACATTATCGCATTAGTTGGATATGACAGCGCCGGCTTCATTGTTCACGATCCTTATGGGGAATGGTTCGCCGATGGCTACGATCGCAATGAGCCAGACGGAAACGATGAAAAGGGTAAGTTCCTGCATTACTCCTACGGAATGATTAAAGATACCTGCATCCCCGATGGAAGCTGTTGGGTACATTTGATTTCCCGTTAGTGAGAGTTGGTGTCATTTCTCCATTTCCTAGAATCGTTAATAGATATAAAATAAGCTATTCTGCATCTAAATCGTATTTTTTGTGCGGGCGAGACGCTCACCACACAAGAATTTTATCCAATTTTAATTAACAGTTTAAATATGGAACAGCTTATTAGCTATTAACGATTAAAACCAATTTAAACACTTTAATTAAACAAGGCAGTTATGGCAAAAAACATTTACGCGCTGTTAGTTGGTATTGACAACTATTCTCCTGCATCTAATCCTCTCGTCCCTCCCTTAAAAGGTTGTGTTAACGATATTAAAGCTATAGAAGCTTATCTGGGAGAGCGAATTACTCAAGATAGCGAATGGAAACTTATAGAGCCTACAGGCCAACCTTGGATACTGCTCAATCAAGATGCCACTCGTCAGGCAATTATCAGTGGTTTCCAGCAGCATTTGTGCAACGCTGACAGCGAAGATGTTGTCTTATTTTACTATTCCGGTCATGGCGCTCAAGAGAAATCACCAGAGGAATTTTGGGAATTAGAGGCAGACCGCTTAGATGAAACTTTAGTGTGCTATGACAGCCGCGCAGAAAATGGTCGGGACTTAGCTGATAAAGAACTAGCCTACCTCATATCCAAAATAGCCCTAAAAGAACCCCGGATTGTGGTCATTCTTGACTGCTGCCACTCCGGTTCGGGAACCAGAGACTTACCCCCCGAAACAACAGTGAGGCGCGCCTTAGTAGACTCACGGGAGCGACCGTTAAGCACATTTATTTTTGCCGAAGACGCAGCAGCAATTCAGGAAATACTAAGCACTGCTAAACAATCAGAAAAAAAGACAACTGGTGTCATTTTGCCCAAGGGAAAACACATTTTGTTCTCTGCCTGTAGAGACTACGAACTGGCGAAAGAATACAAAACTGAGGATGGAGAAAGTAGAGGAGCTTTCTCTTACTTTTTGCTGCAAACACTACAGCGAACCAATGGCAGCATAACCTATCGAGATTTAGCGAGAAATATGAATGCTCTCGTGACCGGCAAAGTCAAAGAACAGTCGCCTCAAGTAGAAGCAACCGACAGGCAGGATTTAGACCAACCTTTTTTGGGCGGTGCTATTAAAGAACGGCCTCACTACTTCACCTTAACTCACAGTCAAAACCTTCGGAATTGGGTAATTGATGGAGGGTCTATTCACGGAATTCCTAAACCCTTTAATGGGGGAGATACGCGACTAGCATTTTTTCCCTATGGCAGCAGTCCCGAAAAATTGCGCCAACTTTCAGAAGCTTTAGGCGAAGCACGAGTAACTCAGGTATTGCCACAACGCAGCCAAGTAGAAATTATTAACGGTCAAAACAGCTTATCAGAAACTGACAGCTATTGGGCAGTGGTGACAAGTTTGCCGTTGCCAGCGTTGAAAATTTACATTAAGGGTGATGAAAGTGAAGTCCGAGGCATCAAAAATCTGCAAGAAGCACTGTCAAAGGCAGCAATTGGCAACAAACCTTCTTTGTATGTGCAGCAGGTAAATGAACCTAAAGATGCAGATTCCCATCTGTTAGTCAGTCACGGTCAGTATTGGATTTTACAGCCTGATAATAACCGGCCTTTAGTTGCCCCGATTCCCGAAGAACCCAATCAGTCGGGATACACAGAGGAAATTGCTTTACAGGTGATTTATCGTTTAGAACATATTGCCCGTTGGAATAACATTTTACAACTCTCCACTCCTGCGACCAGCCGCATTAAAACCGACGAGGTGGAAATGGAAATAATTCTGCTTTGCGGTCAGCAAGAATCTTCGCCAGGGGATAGAGACGGGAACATATCTTCATCTGAGATGCGTGTCGATTACGCCTATGACAATGGCGAGTGGCAAGCGCCAAACATCCAAATAAAACTGATAAATAAAAGCGACAAAAAATTGTATTGCAATGTTATCGATCTTTCTGAAAGTTTTGCCGTAGACACTCCATTTTTTGATCGCGATAGCAGCATATTGCTGCCACCCAAAAATTCAGAAAATCCCTCTAGTGTTACCAGCTTTGATGATATTATATTTCAAGTGCCTGACGAATATTTTGAACAAGGAATCACTGAGTATAAGGATATTCTCAAGCTAATTGTGTGTACCACAGAATTTGATGCTAGCTTGCTAAAACAAGATGGACTAGCGCCGCCTAAACTGACTCGTTCTCTTGGAGAAACTGAGGGAACTCTGAATAGCTTGATGGCACAAGTTAATACTCGCGAAGCCGTGAGAGCCAAGGGAAATTATGATGATTGGATGACAAAAGAAGTCACGATTACAATTGTCCGACCTCAAGATGCTCAACCCATTAACGCTAATCGCAGCACTGCCTTACAACAGGGTGCTGTCGAAGTTCAAGCTCATCCAACTTTAAAAGCGAAAGTGAATCTCACCACTGTACCGCAAGCGAGTCGAGATTTAGGGAATTTGATTTTACCTGCGATTTTGCGGCAACAAAATCGCGTGAGTGAATCTTTCCAATTTACAACCAGCCGAGGCACTGATCCAGGGTTAAGTGCTTTGGAGTTAAGTGATGTAGAAGATTATGAAGCGGTGACACCAACAACCCCTCTCAACTTGTTGGTCAATCAAGAATTAGCGGAAAATGAGCATATCTTACCTTTTGCTTATGATGGGGAATTTTTCTTGCCATTAGGAAGAGGGGCGAGAACTGAAGATGGCAAAACAGAGATTACGCTGGAACGCTTACCCAAACCAACAGTTAGCAGTCGCAGCCTTCACGGGTCAATCCGAATTTTCTTTGAAAAAGTTGCCCATCAAAAATTGGGAAGACCTTATGAATATCCTATTTTAGCTGTAGCAGAGGTCAGCGAAAAAGGTGAGGTCAGCTACGAAAAAAATCCAGAGCAAGTTAAAGCGAGAGTTGCAAAATCCCAGCGAATTATTCTCTACATTCACGGGATTATAGGGGACACGCAAAGTATGGTTCCTAGTGTCAGACAGACATTAGTACAAGTGGAGGGACAACAGCAACAGATTGCAGAAATTTATGACTTAGTTTTGACTTTTGACTACGAGAATATCCAAACAACCATAGAGGAAAATAGCCGCTTATTAGCCAAAAGATTGCAAGCAGTTGGTTTGGGAGGAAATCACGGTAAGCAGTTGCATATTGTGGCTCACTCAATGGGGGGTTTGGTTTCTCGCTGGTTTATCGAGCGAGAAGGTGGGAATCAGGTTGTCCAGCACTTGGTTATGTTAGGGACACCTAATGGGGGTTCTCCTTGGCCTACAGTACAGGATTGGGTTTTCACAGCGCTTGGGATAGGGTTGAATCAACTTTCAAAAATTATTTGGCCGACCAAAATTGTTGCTCAATTACTGGAGTTTTTAGAAGCAAATGATTACTCGCTAGAGCAAATGCGGCCGGATTCTCCTTTTCTGAAAAAACTTGCCGAAAATCCCGACCCAGGGGTTCCCTATACAATTATTGCGGGCGATCGCTCAATTGTTTCAAAAGCTCTAGAATTTCAACCCGACAAGGAATCAAATCCCTTACAGCGGTTATTGACCAACCTTTTTGGTCAAACTAAAGACAGAGTTGTAGAATTGGCATTTTTCAGTCAGCCTAATGATATTGCCGTTGCTTTAACTAGCATCAAAAATGTCAGTGCTAACCGCTCTCCTGCGCCCAAAATCCTATTACCGGATACTGCGTGCGACCATCTTAGCTACTTTACACATCAGGCTGGGTTAGATGCTCTGGCAGCAGCTCTTTTCCCAAGTCCAAATGGCAATAGCCAGTTATTAGTAAAGCCTTTGGCGGCGGCAATAGTAGAGGATGAGCCAGAGAGTATGAATTCTCAGCCTGTGGTTAAAAATACAGTCAACTTTTTACCTGTTGCAGAACAGCTTGCCCAAACTCCCGTAGAAAGTTCCTCTCCAGCCTCTAACAGCCTCACCAATCTACATCCAGTTGGCTCGGATACGCTAAACGTTCAAACACAAAATAATTCCAGGATAACGGGTTTAGTAATTGGGCTAGTTGGGTTTTTAATCGCAGCCGCTATTGGCTTAATTGGTCTCTGGCCTCGTTCTCCCGTGCAACAACCAGCGAATCAAAAATCAACGAGTCAGTCAAATGAACAGGCACTCTATCAGTTCAAAAAAACTAGCAATTAGTTTTTGGTTGACAATTTTGCCAGCATTAAACTGAAATTTGAAATAACTTAGTCGGGGGGGATTAAAGAATGTCGGAGATTAAACGCAGTCTGGCAGTGGTGATTGGTATCGATCGCTATTTTAACAACATTCCCCCCTTGCAAACAGCAGCCAATGATGCTCAACAACTTGCCAATCTGATCGAGGAAAAGTATCAATACCAAGTTTTGTTACTGTTAGATACAGATGCCACTCTGTCTAATATCAGCGAGCTCTTGGCAGGCTTTTCCGAGAAAATACTGGTTTTTCCCGATGGCAATAAAGTGCAAGTTGCAGCGGACGATCGCATTTTGTTCTACTTTGCCGGACATGGAATCGCCTTAGACGGACTGGATAATGCAGAAGGCCCGGCTGGCTTTTTGATTCCTCAAGATGGTGAACGAGATGATAGCGACACTTGGCTGTCGATGCAGCGATTGCACGATAGCTTAATCCAACTGCCCTGCCGCCATTCGTTAATTATCCTGGATTGCTGCTTTGCTGGCACTTTTCGCTGGGCTGCAGTTCATCGGGAGGCGGTGCGATCGCAAAAAGTATATCGCGAACGTTACGCTCGCTACACATCAGGCTGCGCCCAGCAAGTCATTACCTCAGCAGCGCATGATGAAAAAGCGGCCGACTCCCTGTATCGGTTTGGACAGCGAAGCGAAAGTTCTAATCACTCTCCCTTTGCAGAACTTTTACTCAAGGCGCTTGAGGGAGAAGCAGACCTTACCAAAGATGGCGTGATTACCGCAACAGAACTCTATGCCTATTTACAATCAGAATTCGGCAAAATATCAGCTAAACAAACCCCTGGTTTTGCACAGTTAAAACACCATGATAAGGGCGAATATATTTTTATTCTTCCTGGTTTTGACGTTAATCAATTGCCGCCAGCTCCCAAACTCAATGAAAACACCAATCCCTACAAAGGATTACAATCATTTGAAGAATCAGATAGCGACAAATTCTTTGGGCGACAGGCTTTAACTAAAAAATTAGTTGAATTTGTCACAGAACATCCCTTAACTGTGGTTCTAGGTGCATCAGGTTCAGGGAAATCTAGCTTAGTCAAAGCTGGATTACTTCCCCAATTGAAAAAAACTCAACCCAACTGGCGCATCCTCTCTCCTATTCGTCTGGGTGAGTCTCCTTTCAGTGCTTTAAGCTCTGCCATAGAAAACGAAGATTTACCAGAATTACTTATCTCTAACGAGTTTGTTTCTGACAAAGACTTACCAGAAACTAGCACGAACTCTCGCAGTTTGGAAGCAGGACAAACTTTGCAAAGCTTGTTATCCAAACTCAGTGCATGGAAAAACTTTAATTCTCACACCAAATTGCTGTTAGTCATTGACCAATTTGAAGAATTAGTGACTCTCAGCCAAGATAGCAAAGAACAAGAAAAATTTTTAAAGTTGTTAGAAAAATCCTTAGAAACTCTCCCTGATTGGTTGCGAATGGTCATAACTTTACGTTCAGATTTTGAACCTCAATTTAGAGATACAGCATTAAAGCCTTATTGGAAAAAATCACGATTTGTTGTTCCCGCCATGACACGGGAAGAATTACGCCAAGCCATTGTCGATCCTGCTGCTGCTAAGGTGATGTATTTTGAACCGGCCACCTTGGTAGAGCAATTAATTGATGAAGTCGCACAAATGCCCGGAGCACTACCTTTACTTTCTTTCACTCTGAGCGAACTTTATTTTAACTATATTAAAAACGTCAGAGAAGGGAAAAGAAATAATCGGGCAATTACTCAAGAAGACTATGAAGAATTGGGCGGAGTTACACGCAGTCTCACCCAAAGAGCAGACGCGGAATATGACGAATTACTTAAAAGCGATCGTGCTTATGCAAAAACCATCCGCCACATCATGCTGCGAATGGTAGCTGTAGGGGGTGGTGAATTGGCTCGCCGGCGGGTATTAGATGAAGAATTAATTTATCCCGAACCGGAAAATCAACGAGTCCAAAAAGCCATCGAGCAATTTTGTGCCGCACGTCTATTAGTAAAAGGGCGAGATACCGAAGGCAAAAGCTATGTTGAACCTGCCCACGATGTCTTAATGCGGGGATGGCAAAAGCTAATAGTTTGGGAACGAGAACATCAAGAAAATTTAATTTTGCAGCGCAGGCTCACTCCAGCAGCTATAGAGTGGAAAAGCAAAGAAAAACCACGGAATTTTCAAGAACAAATAGAACCCATTGTTAAGTTTATAGACAGCATCCTCCTCTCTTGTCAAAACGTTTTTGACCAGATTAATACAACTTTAATTAAAGTCTGGAAGCGCAAACCAAGCCTCCAAAAACGCCGCCAAGAAAAACAAGAAGAATTTCTCTGGGATACCAACCCTTATCTGAACGTATTAGACGAACATCTCAAATACGATAAAAATTGGTTTAACGAAGTAGAGGCAGAATTTTTACAGCGCAGCCTCCGACGCCGGCGTAACAACCTCCGCCGCAAAATTAGCCTGATTGCTACAGCCTTTGCTGTGACATTAGGATTTCTCTTTTATCAATGGAATCAAAATCTACAAGCCCAAAGTAGAAGTTTAGCGCTATCTGCTGAACAACTTTTTAGCTCAGAGCGAGAACTAGATGCTTTAATAGAAGCTTTAAAAGCTAGAACAATAATGAAACAGGCAATTTTGGTAGATGAAAATACAAAGGCTCAAGTTTTATCAGCCCTGCAATCTGTTCTTTATCGCATTAGAGAATACAATCGTTTGAAAGGTCATCAAGCGATTATTTATAACATCAGTTTTAGTCCTGACAATCAAATTATTGCCTCTGCTAGTGCAGACAATACGATTAAACTTTGGAAAGCAGACGGCACTTTGCTCAGGATTCTTTCGGGACATACCAACGAAGTTTATAGCATTAATTTTAGCCCAGACAGTCAAATTATTGCTTCTGCTAGTGGGGACAATACGATTAAACTTTGGAAATCCGATGGCAGTTTACTCAATACCCTTTCTGGCCATAAAGGGCCGGTCTTGAATGTTAGTTTTAGGCCGGATGGTCAGATTCTTGCTTCGGCTAGCGCTGATGGTACGCTCAAGCTTTGGAAATCCGATGGCACCTTGCTCAAAACCATTCAGGATAAAGGGCCGGTGTATAGCGTCAGTTTTACCCCAAACGGACAGACTATTGCTTCTGGTGGTGCAGATGGAACGGTCAAGCTTTGGAAACTCGATGGCAGTTTACTGAAAAGTTTTCCTGCCCATAAAGCGCTGGTTATGAGTGTTAGTTTTAGCCCGGATGGTGAGGTTATCGCTTCATCAAGTCAAGACAAGACAGTAAAAATTTGGAAACCCGATGGCACTTTAGTTGAAACTCTTGAGCATAATACTTATATTTTCAAGGTTAGTTTTAGCCCAGACAGTCAGTTGCTCGTCTCATCAAGTGCTGACAATATTGTTAAAGTTTGGAAACGCGATGGTACTTTGCTGAATACTTTAACTGGACGGAGCCCTTCTTTTAGCCCCGACGGTCAAACTTTTGCCTTTGCCGGCATTGATAATAGCATTGAACTGTGGAAGTTTAATAATAGCTTACGCAAAACTTTTACGGGGCAGACGGATCTTGTTTTAGGTGTTACTTTCAGCCACAAAAATGACACATTGGCTTCGGGAAGTGCTAATAGCTTGGCTCAAGTTTGGAAACTCGATGGCTCTTTATTTAAAACACTTTCTGGGCATCAAGCACCAGTTTATAGCGTCAGTTTTAGCCCCGACGGTCAAACGATCGCCTCTGGTAGTTTGGATAGCAAAGTAAAACTTTGGAAACAAGATGGCACGTTGCTGAATACCCTTTCTGGTCATAAAGCTCAAGTTGTGAGCGTTCGTTTTAGCCCAGATGGTCAAACGATTGCCTCTGGAAGTTACGATCGCACAGTGAATCTTTGGAAGCCAGATGGTACCTTGCTCAATACTCTTTCTAAACATAGCGGTTCAGTTCTGAGTCTTAGTTTTAGTCCTGACAGTAAAACTCTTGCTTCAGCAAGCCTTGATAAGACCGTCAAACTGTGGAAAATGGATGGAACTTTGCTAAATACTCTGAAGCATGAGGCTCAGGTTTATGGCGTTAGTTTCAGCCCAAATGGTGAGACTCTTGCCTCGGCTAGCGATGATGGCACGCTTAAAGTGTGGAAAACAGATGGCACTTTGCTCAAAAGCTGGACGGGGCATAGGGTGGCAGCTAATAGCATCAGTTTTAGCCCGGATGGCAAAATATTAGCTTCGACGGGTGACGATAAGACGGTGAAATTCTGGAAACCTGATGGCACTGGGATAGCTACTCTGCCGGGGCATACTGCGGCGGTTCGCAGTCTTAGTTTCAGCCCTGATGGTAAGACTTTGGCATCGGGTAGCGATGATACGACGATGATTTTGTGGAATTTGGAGGGATTAGAACTCGATGCTTTATTAAAGCATGGTTGCTTTTGGATGCGCGATTATTTCAATAATCCTAATGTCAATCTTAGTAAAGAAGACCGCCAGGTGTGCGATCGCACACAGGGCGGAGCTTAGATGGTCAAAGTAGAAGCATCTAAATATTATTCAGTGTTAAGGGAGGAAATCAGCTATGGAGGTTAAGGCGATATTTAGGCAACAAAAATACCACAATTTTTTCATACTGGAGTTTAGACTAACAAGGGAAAGAAAAGGGAGCCTGTGATTGGCACAGGCTCCCTAAAGGCAGAAAATTGA
>NZ_JAUBQR010000085.1:0-25003 GCF_036701385.1 Microcoleus sp. Pol12B4
GGGGAGTTGATATAGAGGTAAATATCTTTCTCCGGGTCTTCGGCGTCTAAAAATAGCAATTGGGCAACGATCAGGTTGGCTAAGTCTGAGTCAACCTGTTGGCCCAAGAAGACGATGCGATCGCGCAGGAGCCGCGAGTAAATGTCAAAGGCGCGTTCGCCGCGACCGGATTGTTCTATAACTGTTGGGATCATTGACAGGGCCTGCCTATTACGTATCTTTTTTTAATTTTAGCGATTAGGGCTCAGTTATAGCTAGCGATCGGTGGCGGGCGATCGGCTTTTACGCGCAAAATCCTTAATCTGGCATGGGTTGAGGCATTTGGGCCGTCGCAATTTCTTGATCGGAAGCTCGATCTGCTTTTTCTGCTTTAGACTAATTGCAATCTATTACTGAAATAACGAGATAACTAGTCGGACATCAATAAACAATGCTGTGTAAAGAAACATGAGGCAATTGCTAGCCAGTAGCCATTATGCCAGTCGTGACAGTCGGCTTAAATGTTGTCTGGCAGAGCTTGGTAGGCTGTTGAACTCCTCCTTAAGGCTATACTCCGGACTATTTTTAGATAGGGATGCGATGCCTACCGCAAGCTTTGCTAACGCTGTACAACACAGAACCGAAAAAAGTGAGTGGATCGGAGCTAAAAACAAACAGAAAAAAGCACTCTTTTAGGTTAAGCTAAAAAAACATACAATCTCTTCAGATGGTCTGATGAATATTAGTAAATCAATATTACAATAAATACCAGGAATTAGTTAATACAAAAAAGGAGTTTTTAGTGGTTTTACTTTCAACTATTTTGCTCCTTTGTGGCAAGGTTGAACTTACAAAACTCAGTCGTTATGTTTGTTGTGTTTAAGTTAAAAAAATGATCCTCATCACTTTCGCAAAGGCTTTAACTTTAACTTTCCATAATTTAATCAATGCTGCTTAAAAAGTGTCTGGACTATTTTTAAGTGGACTCATCATATCTACTTTTTGACAGATATTGAGTATGAGAGATACCATGTGTTTAAACTGTATGAAATCTTCTAAGAGTAACGATTAAGCCTTGGTAAAATAAAGGGATAAAACCCTCACCTTTGGCATTAAGACAAATTCGGACGTTGGTTGCGGAACTGGGTCAATTCTCTTCAATCGTCATTCGAGAGGGTAGCAAACAGCTTTTAGGTCAGTATTTTTCAGCGAGGTAGGGTGTGTGAGTGATTTGGTAGATGAGGCTGCTCCTAAAAATTTATTTGCAGGCGATAGCGAGATGGCGAGGCGGATGCGATCGCACGATTGGTCGCAAACTTCACTGGGGGCGGTCGAAACCTGGTCGGACAGCCTGAAAACGGCCGTGCAAATCCTGTTGACAGAACTCGATCGCACCCAGCACCCGGAAAAGACGCAGCTAGAATCTAATCTGCCACAGAAACGCCCCTCAACAGATGTCTGGCATCAAACTGCCCAAGCCGATGCGTTTCGAGTCAGGCTCACCAATGCGCTACGCCCGCTGACAGATGCCAACGAGATTCAGGCAACCGCTGCCCGCATTCTGGGCGATTCTCTAGGCGCAAGCCGCGTCATTTATATTGAAGTGTTACCGGGCGGCAAGGAAGTCATCGTTCATAAAAACTACGCGAACGGTGTTGCCGAACTGAGCGGGCTTTACCATCTGGGAGATTTCGGACGTAATCTCGCAGACGACCATCAAGCGGGGCGAACAGCGATCGTTCCCGATGTCGCAAACTACTCTAAATACACAGCTAGCCAGAAGGCAATGTATCAAAAGATCGACATTGCTGCCCATATCGACGTGCCGCTGATTAAGAACGAGCGATTTGTCGCGTTGCTGGCGGTGCATCAGGCAAACCCTCGCTCGTGGACGGAAGACGAGGTGAGACGAGTCGAGGAAACCGCAGAGCAGACCTGGGCAGCCGTTGAACGTACCCGTGGCGAAACCGCATTACGCGAGAGTCGCACCGAACTCGAACGGCAACTGCGAAAGTTCGATGCGATCGTAGCTGCAATTCCCGATTTTATTTACACCTTTGATTTGGCGGGACGGTTCACGTATGTTAGCCCGGCGTTGCTCAATCTTTGGCAGAAAACTTCGGATGAAGCTTTGGGAAAGAACTTTTTTGAGCTGGATTATCCAACCGATTTAGCGACCCGACATCAGCAACAGATTCAACAGGCGATCGCCACGCGCCAGATGCTCAAGGATGAATCGCTCTACACTAGCGCAATCGGCACACGCGCCTATGAATACATTTTCGTGCCACTTTTGGACATAAACGGTGCAGTAGATGCAGTGGCAGGCGTAACGCGAGACATCACCGATCGCAAACAGGCAGAAAAAGCCTTGCGCCAAAGTGAGGAGCAGACTCGGAATATTCTGGAGAGCATCGCTGAAGCCTTCTTTGCACTGGATGAGAACTGGGAGTTTACTTATATAAATCCATCTGCCGAAATACTACTCGATTGCACTCCAGGTGATTTAGTTGGCAAGAATTTGTGGGAAGAGTATCCAGGACTAATTGGCAATGAGTTGGCGCAGGCCTACTTGAGTACCATGCGCGATCGTGTGGCTGCGTCAATGACCGCGTTTTACCCAGATCACGATCGCTGGTACGAAGTTCGCACCTACCCCGCCCCTAACGGCATCACCGTTTATTTCAGGGATGTTACCGAGCAGATTCAAACTGCCGCAACCCTGCGTCAATCCGAAGAACGTTATCGAACGCTGTTTGAGTCGATTGGCGATGGCTTTTGCGTCATCGAGATGCTGTTTGATAAAGACGATCGCGCGATAGACTACCGCTTTTTAGAAGTCAATCCGTCGTTTGAACAACAATCAGGGTTGGTGCAGGCAGTGGGCAAGCGGATGCTTGAACTCGCCCCAGATCATGAGAAGCATTGGTTTGAAATTTATGGCAGAATCGCGATAACGGGCGAACCGCTTCAGTTTGAGAATTATGCTAAAGCACTGAACCGTTGGTTCGATGTGTATGCCTGTCGCACCGGTGAAGCCCAAGCGCGAAAAGTGGCGATCGTCTTCAAAGATATTAGCGATCGCAAACGGGCAGAAGAAATTTTGCGGCGAGCCGCCGAATTTGATGCTTTCCGCGTTTCTTTCACCGATGCGATTCGTCCGCTTGCCGACCCAGTTGAGATTCAGGCTACGGCCAGCCGCGTGCTGGGTGAATATCTCGGCGCGAATCGGGTGGCGTACTTCGAGGTTCGCGGCGCTGATTACGTCGTTGAGCGTGATTATGTCAACGGAGCCGAAACAATGGCTGGCAAATACGCGATTGATTCGTTCGGGCCAAAGCTGCTTGCAGCGTACCGCACGGGTTGCCCTGTGGTCGCATCCGATGTGCAAGCCGATCCCAACCTATCTCCAGAGCAGCGATCGGCCTACGCCGCGAGCCAGATTGGGGCATACATCGGTGTACCCTTGGTCAAGGAAGGCGAGTTTGTCGCGGGGCTGGCAGTCCACACATCCGAGCCGCGGGCTTGGACACAGGACGAGGTGTCGCTAACGGAAGAAGTTGCCGAGCGTACTTGGGCGGCAGCCGAACGCGCCCGCTCCGAAGCAGCCTTGCGCGACAGTGAGGAGCTAAAGCAACGCATACTGGAAAGCAGTCAAGATTGCATTAAAGTCTTAATGCTCGATAGCGAAATCGTCTATATCAATCCAGGCGGGTTGTGCCTGTTGGAAATCGACGATCCGTCACTCATTCTAAACACCATTTGGCAAGATATCTGGCAAGGTAAATATTATGAAAATGCCAAGGCCGCGATCGCGGCTGCCAAAGCGGGCAAAGTCGGCCAGTTTCAAGCCTATCTTCCCACTTACAAGGGCACACCGAAGTGGTGGGATATCATTACCACACCTGTGCGAAATACCACTGGACAAGTGACCCAACTTTTAGCAATTTCACGTGATATCACGAAGCAAAAGCAAGCTGAAACTGAATTGGAACGAATGCTAGCGCAAGAGCAAGTTGCACGAGAAACTGCCGATCGCGCTAACCGAATCAAAGATGAGTTTTTGGCGGTGCTGTCCCATGAATTGCGATCGCCACTCAATCCGATTCTCGGCTGGTCAAAACTATTGCAGCAACGAAAATTTGACCCAGCAAGAACTCTAACCGCTCTAGCGACGATCGAGCGTAATGCCCAGCTACAAGTACAACTGATTGATGATTTGCTCGACATCTCTCGGATTTTACGCGGCAAACTAAGTTTAACCGTGAAGCCTGTCGATCTCAGTACCGTCATCTCAGCGGCGCTAGAAACTGTTCGATTAGCCGCAGAAGCAAAAACCCTTGAAATTCAAACGAAGATGTCACTCGGTATCGCCATCGTGATGGGAGATAGTGGGCGGTTGCAGCAGGTGGTGTGGAATCTGTTGTCCAATGCAGTTAAATTCACCCCCTCAGGCGGACTGGTTACGGTTGAATTAAGTTTGACTGGCAACACTGCTCAAATTCAAGTTACTGATACTGGAAAAGGTATTAAGCCCGACTTTCTGCCCTATGTCTTTGAGCATTTCCGGCAAGAAGATGGAGCCATCACCCGCAAATTTGGCGGATTAGGATTAGGACTGGCGATCGTGCAGCAAATTGTTGAGATGCACGGGGGAACCGTCGCAGTCGATAGTTCTGGTGAAGGAAAAGGAGCTATGTTTACCGTTCAAATTCCGCTGGCATCTCACATCTGTGTATTGCCAGCCATTGAACCCCCCTCAGACTCAACCGGGAATTTAAGCGGTATTCGCATCTTAGTTGTGGATGATGAAACAGATTCACGCGAGTTTGTGGCGTTTGTTTTAGAACAAGCGGGGGCGATCGTCACCAGCGTTGCCTCTGCAACCACAGCACTGCAAGCATTCTCCCAAGCGATTCCAGAGATCGTTGTCAGTGATATTGGGATGCCAGAAATGGATGGCTATATGCTGATGCGTCACATTCGTAGCCTGCCGCGGGAGCAAGGTGGACAAATTCCAGCGATCGCCCTCACTGCCTATGCTGGAGAGATGGATCGACAGCAAGCGATCGCGGCAGGCTTTCAACGTCACCTTGCCAAACCTATTGACCCAGAGGGAGTGGTCGCGATCGTCACCGAATTAGTATCATCAGCCTAAATCTGCCAAACCAAACACCACCTGACTCTCAAATCTTGCCTACTTATAACCCGGATCACGATCGCGATTCGGTTTTTTAGGAAGTGATGGCGAGAGCCGAATTACCGCAATGAAGGCACAAGAAAAACTGCAATAATTCTTGTACTTTCTTGGTTGCGAAAGATCTGCCTCGGCAATTCTCATGCAGCAACTACAGCGATCTCATTATTAGGATTAAATTGCTTGCACAGAGAGTGAAATCTGCGATCGCAAACTGTGCGCTTCTGGAGTTAGTCTAGCCGTCTTTCCCAAAAGATAGGGGCAGTGGTGACTTCGACATGGCCAGCGATCGCTATTAACTATAATATTTAGGCCTAAAAATAGCGAAGACACTTTTGGCGAATTCAGAAAAGACCTATGCTCTTGTAGTTAATTCAGTAATTAAACAATATAGTCAGCCAGATTTTTGCCGTGGTATGCACCGACAATACCCAAAGCCTTTTCAAGTATATCTGATGCTACCCAAAAAATAATTATATCCACTGCATACCAAAGCACTCAAATTTTAATCAGCCAACCACGGCGGTACATTCCATACAAAATTAACCACCAAAATAATACCGCAGTCACGGCAAATGCTAGGGAACCATTCAGCGGACCCGCCCACGGCAAAAACCAGTTTTCATAAATCCAAGTGTAGGTAGTTGGAGCATTTCCCCCGCTGCCGATATGAGTTTTCAACAAGATTCTGGCGACAATACCGGAGGCGACAAATAGAAAAATTGCATTCACTCCCATGATTTCAAACAGCCTCCCCCATTTCCAACCTCGTACTTCAATTGTGTCGTAGCAAAATGCTAGCAATAGCAACACCCAACCTGCGGTAAAAACTACATAGGAACTCGTCCAAAGTTGTTTGTTGATCGGAAATAAAAATCCCCACAAGTGGCCGATTATCACACAACAGAGGCCGCAGATTGCTAAGTTGATACTGGTGCGGGTTTTAATGGGGTGTACGCGCAGCCACTCTCCTGTAAAGTAGCCGATCAGGACTGTAACGCTTGCGGGTAAGGTACTCAACAATCCTTCGGGGTCGAAGGGGCCGCCTTTGTACAGGTGTTGGCTACCGAGAATTAGCCGATCGACATATCCTCCTAAATTTCCTTCTGGCGTGAGTTCGCCGGCAGTGTACCCCCCTACAGCAAATACGGTTAATGCGCCCCAATAGCCCAAAAGCACGGCAACAGCGAGCAGTTTTTGATTGCGGGGGGAAAGGTTGAGAATGGCGATCGCACTGATGAAATAAGCTAAGCCGATGCGCTGCAATACTCCCATGATGCGGATTTTACCGAAGTTTTCCACTGGGGCGCTGTTGAGAAGTACGTCAAGGGCGATCGAAGATGTATTTAGCAGCAATCCTAATATAAATAGAATCGCGGCGCGATGCGCAATTCGCCAGTAAATATTTGAAGAAGGGAGAAAGAAGAAGGAAGAAGGAAGAAGGTTTTTGGCAGACTCTGATTTTTCCTTTGTTTGTGTAATTTTTAAGGTTTCTATTCCGGTTTTTGGATAATTTTGAAGATATTTAGGCAACGAGAAAGACATCGCGCAGCCAACGATGAACAAGAAAAACGGAAATACTAAGTCTGTCGGGGTGCAGCCGTGCCATTCTGCGTGTTCTAGTGGTGGATACACCTGTTCCCAACTACCGGGGTTATTGACTAGAATCATCGAGGCGATCGCAATTCCGCGAAAAACATCAAGGGATTTGAAGCGCATGGGGGAGAAGGGAGGAGGAAGAGGGAAGAGGGAAGAAAAAAAAGCTACTAATTACCAATTATCAAGTACCCATTACCCATTAGCTAAATTTCAATACCTTCAAGAGTCATAATGACTGCATTCTTCATCAACATCTCGCAGCGTTCTGCATAAAAAGCTGCTGCCTTGTCATACTTGTTGACTTGCAAAACGCGCAGAAACATTTGCCTTGCTTGCGCGAATTGCTGCTGGTAGTGAAAAAAAATTCCCTGTTCAAAATAAGTTTGAGTTTGGGCTTTTAGTTCGATCATTGTTGGCGAGTCGCCATCGTAAATTTCAAATACAGCAACAGGTGTTTGTTTTCCTTTGACTTGAACGCGATCGAGAAACCGGCACTTGTAATGTTGAGGATCGTCTATCCGGCAAAGAGTTTGGACGCTAGCTACAATAGCAACTCCATAAAGCTTTGTCAATCCTTCCACGCGGGAAGCTAAATTAACGGCATCAGAAATCACCGTACTTTCCATTCGTTCCGCTTCGCCAATCGTACCTAACATTAAAGTCCCCGTATGCAAGCCAATCCCTATTGAAATAGGTTGATAGCCACTATTTTGCCTGTGTCTGTTATAAATTTTTACTTGCTGCTGCATCTCAATTGCTGCTTGTACAGCATCTTCAGCCCTGTTCGGGAACAAAGCCATAATCCCGTCACCAATGTATTTATCTATAAAACCGTTGTACTGGCGGATAACCGGGCCAACTCGGCTTAAGTAAGAGTTAAGAAATTCAAAGTTTTCTCGAGGAGACATACTTTCTGAAAGACTTGTAAATGAGCGAATGTCGGCAAACATAATCGTCATTTCTGCTTGTACAGCGTCTCCTAGTCTGGCATCAACGATGCTTTCTCTTTTGAGAAATTTCAAAAATTCACGGGGAACAAAACGGGCAGATGCAGCGGCTATTTTTTCGAGTTCACTTTTGCTGGATTCGATTTGATTGAGTGATCTAAATGCTCTCAGGGCGGTGACTACTGTGGTAAATAATTTTTTATTAGTAAGTTCTGTTTTGGTTTTGTAATCATTGATATCGTAGCTGACAATTACTACATCTTCTGGTATTTGCCCGGGCTGTCCAGTCCGTAAAATAATCCGCACTACTTGATTATTTAAAATATCGCGGATGTATTTAACTACTTCCAAGCCTGCTTCTTCTGTTTCCATAACTACATCGAGTAAAATCAATGCAATATCGTAATTATTTTGAATGATTTCTTTAGCTTCTTTCCCTGAGTAAGCGCTGATAAATGTTATGCTTTTTCCTTCAAATTTAAAATCGTTTAACGCTAGTTTAGTAATATTGTGAATTTCTATTTCATCATCTACAATTAATATTTTCCAACTTTCTTCTAGCGGTTTTTGTTCCGCCTCGTCTTCCTCAGCAAATATTAATTCATCGTCCCCCGCCGCGATTAATTCGTCATCGCCTGCAGCCAACAGGTTTTTACTAGCTTCTGACATATATCGTTCTCCTATATAAAACTTATATCCATGTTGGCGGTCTAATAACTAATTGCTCATTTTAGCGGGAAATTCAATCATAAATCTTGTGCCTTTATTTACTTGACTTGTACAGCTAATTGTGCCTTTTAGTTTTTGAGTAACAAGGTTATAAATAATGTGCAGTCCCAATCCCGTGCCTCCCTGACCTCTTTTGGTGGTAAAAAACGGTTCAAAAATTTTACTGAGATTTTCTGGGTCAATTCCTTTGCCGTTATCGGCATATTCAAATATTAGCCGATCGCCCTCTAGTTTGAAATCAAAAGCCAGAACTCCTTCCTCTTCTCCATCGTAGGCGTGAAGTAGGGAATTCAACACCAGATTTGTCACAATTTGACACACTACGCCGGGGTAACTGTCCACGACAATATTTTCATCACACTTAATCTCTATTTTGTGCTTAGTTCTTTTTAGTTTAACTGTTAAAGATGTCAAAATTTCCTCTAGATAGTCTTTAATATTAAACGTGCGTTTTAACTCGCTCGACTGATCTACAGCTACTTCTTTAAAACTGTGAATCAAGTCTGCTGCCCGCGTGAGGTTAGATAAGATCATATTACTGCTTTGCACGGCGGTATCCAGAAACTTTTCTAACTCGGAACGTTTTATTTGGCCGTTACTGTAAACCTCAAAAAACTTTGTGGCTTTTTCAGAAAGCAGGGAGGCGGCGGTGATACCGATGCCGATGGGAGTATTGATTTCGTGGGCAACACCTGCAACCAACCCTCCGAGGGCAGCCATTTTTTCCGATTCTACCAGTTTATTTTGAGCCGATTTTAAGTCTTCTAAAGTTTGGGAGAGCTCGCAGGTACGCTGCTGTACTAAATTTTCTAGATTCTGATTGAATTGGTGCAAGTTTGCGTAAAGTTGGGCATTTTCGATGGAGATAGAAATTTGAGAAGACAGCAGTTTTAATATTTCTAACCTGTCTTGTGTAAAAGCGCCTGTAGTCAGATTGTTTTCTAAATATAGAATGCCAGTGAGTTGGCTTTGATTAATTAACGGAGTGCAAAGAATTGATTTAGGCTGAGCTGCCATTATATAGGGTGTGCGAGTAAATTGTCCTTCGCGGGTGGCATCATTTAAAACTATACTTTCGTGGGTGCGGGCGACGTAATTCACAACTGCAATTGCCAGCAAAGTTACTTCTCGATCGTCGGGTACAAAATCTATCGGAATTGATTGCATGACAGTAACGCGATCGACATCTACAGATCCTGATGCTTCAATCACCCATTGACCCTCTTTTTCTAGTATTAAAAAGCCTCTTTGCCCCCCGGCATTTTCAATAACAATTTTCATCATTTTTGCCAGGAGTTTGTCTAGAACTATTTCGCCGGCTAATGTTTGCGATGCTTTAACTGCTGTGGTCAAGTCTAGCACGCCTGCACTGTCGTTCGTCGTGGAAGCGCTGCTGGTAGATTTGTGAGTTTCAATATTAGTTGAAATCGAGCCTGAAGTTAGCAAGTGCGAGTATTTGGATTCTAAATGCGCTGCTTTGGCTGTTGCTCCCCAGCGCTGATAGCAATAACGCGCTTCTGTCAAGTAAGTTTTAGAATTTTTTTCTCGTCCTATCGATAGATAAAATGCTCCTGCCAATTCTGCTGCTATTGCTTGTACTTGTATGTATCCGTTTTCTTCGGCTCCTTCAATTGCGCGATCGTAATATTCCATTGCTCTCACAACGTTGCCCAAAACGCGCGCTTTTTCTGCCGTGAGTAAGTCGCATTTGTGCTGAAGATTCATGGGCGCATAAAGCGCTTTTTGTTGCAGTTTCTTTCGGTTACTGACAGCGTAAAAAATATGCTCTTCTTGTTCCTCGTCTGTTGCAGATGGATAGGCTGCTAGGCGAGCTAGAGAATCGTAAAACTGGTATTCAGAAACATTAATAAAGCCTGCAACACCGTCTAAATATACTTCGGCTTGCGCTGCATTTTCTAGCGCTGTAGCGGTATCTCCAAATAAATACGCTAGTATTAACTTTTGCAAATAAAAGTGCTGTAGTCCCACCCGATCGTTAGCTTTTAACAGCAGCGATAACAATTTTTCTTCGCTGTATGCTTCACCTAATACAATGTGTGGACTTTCCAATCTTCCCATCAATTGCAAAATAGTTTGCCGATATATTTGATTCCAAGTTAATACAGTTTCTTGCTTGAGTTGAAACAACAAATTGTTGTAACTTACCATTCTCCGTTCTAGTTGTGGCAATTCTTGACCGATGAAATACAAAGACTGACAAATATTTACGGCTGAATATCCGACACATTCTAAATCCCCATTTTCTAGCGCACTTTGATAGGCGTCCTCTAATAGTGGCAATGAGTCTTTAACGTGATGCTTGCCGTTCATCAAAATAAATGCTACTAAATTAAGCGTTTTGCTTTTGAATTCTAACGCATTTAATCTCTCGCTCAAATTTAAAGCTAATTGACCGAAGCGATCGCCCGACTCAATATCTCTAACTATTCCTTTTAAAATTGCTCCGTAATTAGCATAACCGAAGGCGGAAAAAGTAGAGTTTCCGTAATTAATAGATAAATTAACTTGCTCGCACACAATCAGGGGCAGCAGCACAGGTTCAACTATAAATGTAGCTGAAAACATACTGGAAAGCACGCGCATAGTTGCTAATTTATGCGGATTTGTCATAATCGGCAAGTCAATTAAATCTTCTATTTGTTTTTCGGTTAAATAAGCGGCAGTTTTAGCCATTGCTTGCTGAATGTGGAGGGGAATCGGCGATTCGGGAAAGTTGATTCCTAACATTTTTAGTGCTTCCCGACCAATTTTTACCGATTCTTGGAGTTGGGTTTGCATCGCACAAGCTATGATTCTGATTTCAAACACTTTGATTTTATCTAGTTCATTTTTGGCGTATTGCAGGACAATTCTCGCCCATTTTTCCATTGGCTCAAAGTCGGTATTGAGGTAAGCAGCTTCTGCTGCTGACTCGTAGAGTGCAAGAGTCAAGTCGTAGTCAGTTTGCCAACTTTCGGGAGAAAGCAGTTCAATACCTGCGGTTAAATATTCGAGGGCAAGTTCGTAAGCTGCACTTGCTTTTGCTTTGCGGCCTGCAATTAAATTTAATTGGCATAATTGAAATTTTTCTAATTGACTGCTGATGATTCCTTTGGCAGCATTTAGTTGGTTTACAGTATCAAAAATATGCTCTTCTAATTGCTCTGGCGGTGCATTTTGTAGTAAAAAATTTCCTATCCTTAGATGAATTTCTTGTTTTTGATAATCGGATATTAAAGCATAAGCTGCTTGCTGCACTCGCTCATGCAAAAATTTGTAAGTGGCGCTCGAAACATCAGCCACTGGTAGGGAAAATTTCTCGATAAAGTCTCTAGATATTGTGTCTGTTACTTCTGTGCTTGCTGCTAGTGTGAGCGGAATGTTGTAGGCGTTATTCACGAGCAAAATCAGACCAGACTGAAGTGCCTCGCCGAGGTCTGTTGCTGCGGACGCCAGAGGTTTTTCGGCGATTGTCGAGAGAATTTTTAAATCAAATTTGTTCCCTATACAAGCGGCTAATTTAAGCAGTTCCTGTGTAGTCTCTGAAAGCTTCTGAATGTTATCTATCATTAATTCTACAACATTGTCAGTTATTCCCATTTCTTGTATTTGTTCGATATCCCACTGCCACTCCCCTGTTATCTGGCATTTTTTCACAATTTGCTCGGAGATTGGTTGCGCTAATACCGACAGGTTAGGTTCAGGTATATCGATCACATTATTGGAAGGTAAAAGTTTAAATTTAATCAAACTTTTTGAGTAAATAAATTTTATTAATTGAGTTAAAAAGAATGGATTGCCAGCGGTTTTTCGCCAAAGCAATTCTGCTAAACTTAAGGATTTTTCTGGGACGCAGTTTAAAGAATCGGCAACGAATTGGTTGACACTGCTTATATCTAAAGGCGAAAGGGCGATCGCCCTTACAGTGCCACCTGCTTTTTTAATTGCTGAGGCGGTCAGCATTAGGGGATGATTTGCATCTACTTCCTGCTCTCTATAAGCTCCAATTATTAATAAATATTGAGTGCCTAGGTCAGTTGCTAGCAGTTCTATTAACTTGAGAGAGGCGGAATCGACCCACTGCAAGTCGTCCAGGAAAATTACTAGCGGGTGTTCTTTTTGAGCGAAAACGCGGATGAAGTTTTGAAATACTAAATTAAAGCGATTTTGAGATTCATTTGCTCCTAAATCTGGGACGGGGGGCTGCGGCCCAATAATCAGTTCTAATTCTGGAATAGCTTCAATAATTACTTGGCAGTTGCCGCCGAGTGCGTTTAAAATTTTTTGTTTCCAAACATAGATTTCGGCGGGATTTTCTGTAAAAATTTGCCGCAACAAATCTTGAAAAGCTTGAAGCAAAAAAGCGTAGGGAATATCGCGCTTAAATTGCTCAAATTTGCTGTCAATAAAATACCCGTTTTCCCGCCGACTCGGCTTGTAAAATTCATATACTAACGACGATTTGCCCACACCTGCTGAACCCGAAATCAGCACGATTTCTGTATTGCCCCGCCTCATCCGCTGGAAGATACTGAGAAGCATATTAACTTCTGCTTCTCGCCCGTAAAATTTTTGGGAAATTTGCAGGTGATTTGACTGATCTTGCTCGCCGAGGGTTATGTGGGAAATTTTGCCTGTAGTTTGCAGTTGAACGAGACAATTTTCCAAGTCGTACAAAAGTCCGAAAGCACTTTGATACCTGTCTTCGGCTGTTTTTGCTAAGAGTTTTATGATGATATCGGAAACGACTTGAGGAATCTCCTTGGTTCCTACTTGATTGATTTTGCCTTCGATGCTTCTGCTTTCTACTTTTTGCTTTCTGTTTTCACAAGGAGAAACTGGCGTTTTGGCAATATGGCAGTGTACTAATTCCATGGGATCGATCGCCTGAAAAGGCAATTCGCCACAAAGCATTTCATAAAATGTGACGCCTAAAGAGTAAAAATCGGTGCGGTAGTCGATCGCCCGATTCATGCGTCGCGTTTGTTCAGGAGACATATAGGCGAGAGTACCTTCGAGTAAATGGGGATGGCTGGGGGCGGGGTTTTCGCCCGGTAGCAGGGAAGCGATCGCAAAATCAGCAATCTTGACATCTCCTGTCTCGATATTGACAATAATATTGCTGGGTTTAATATCCTTATGGATGATGTGGTGTTCGTGGAGTTGCCCAATAGTTTCTGCTAGTTTGATGCCAATATGCAGAAATTGTGGTAACTCTAGCTGGTTGTTGCTGAGAAACTCTTTTAGGGAAATCCCACCAAAATCTTCTAAAACTAAAACAGGAAAGTGATTGTAGGTTTCTATTTTGTAAAGCTTGACTATTCCGGGTAAATTCAAATTTTTAAGAAGTTCGGATTCGTGCAGCAGTTGGGAGATTTGCGCTGGGCTAGGGTATGGTGGCGTGAGAGTTTTGAGGATGACGGGTTTTTGTTCCTCAAGCAGCAGACCTCGATAAATAACTGTGTGAGAGTTTGTATAAAGTTCTCCGTCAATGCGGTATCCCGGAATAGAAATCATGATAGTTGGGGGTAATTTCAAAGATGCGGTTATACAATTTTAGATTTTAGATTTTAGATTGGGAATGATTGATGATATGAGGGTTTGGCTCGCGCGCTGAGAGTTGCATTCTTTTTGACCACAAGTATTATTAAGTAAGTGGAAATACATATCGTCTGTCGAGTGCGGTTTTTACGGCAGTAAACTGGCTACTATTCTATAGCTTAACTAAATCCATCCCGAAAGAGTCCTCCTAGATACTTTTTGTGTCGCTTATTTAGTTATCTATATTTTAGTCTTCAAAAAATCAGAAGTCGCACTTTGCTATCCCGCCAGTGCCAAAATAAACGGGTGCGTGCAAATCAACAGCTAAAATCTAAAAAAATCATGCAGAATATAACTGCCTCAAATCCAGCTAATGCGACCGATCGCGCTTTTGGCACCGCAGACATTCAATTGCTGGTAGTGGATATAGACGGCACGATCGCAGGTTTGTCAAATACCATCCGAGAACCAGTCAAGCAGGCCATTTTGGCTGCCGAGTCGCGGGGAGTGAAAGTAGCCGTCGCTACGGGCAGGATGTACCGCTCAGCTTTGCGTTTTCACCGCGACATCGGCTCAACATTGCCACTGATTTGCTACCAGGGCGCATGGATTCAAGATCACGCTACTCAAAAACGGCTGCGGCACTTGCCGCTGTCGAAACAAACTGCTCTGCAACTGTTAGATTATTTTGAAGAACCGCATTTGCGACCGCTGCTTTCGATCCATTTCTACATTGAGGATCAACTTTACGTGCCGGAAATTACCGCAGCTACCCGAATTTATGCCGAACGATCGGGCATTGAACCAAATGTGATTAAAGATTTGCGGCGAGATCTTCCGGGGGAACCCACGAAAGTTTTGGCATTGTGCGAGAATCCGGGGGTCCTCGACGGCTTGCTCAGCAGTATGCGGCAGCGCTACACGCCTGCAGAGCTTTATTTGACTCGATCGGTTGCTACTTTTTTTGAAGCTACGCATCCTTTGGCGAATAAGGGAGATGCGGTGCAGTATTTAGCGGAGGAACTTTTGGGTTTGCAGGCGGCAAACGTGATGGCGATCGGCGACAATTTTAATGATGTGGAAATGATTGCCTACGCGGGTGTGGGCGTGGCGATGGGCAATGCTCCTGATGGGGTGAAGGCTGCTGCTGATTGGGTGGCACCGGATGTGGAGGAAGACGGAGTGGCGGCTGCGATCGAACAATTTGTTTTGGGCGATCGTTGATATTTGTAGCACAAATACCGCAGGGGCGGGTTTAGCGGCGACATTTGGAAAAAATGTATATCAACCCGCCCCGACCCAGCGACAATTTATTATTATATAACTCTCTAGTTTTGAGTTCTCTGCAATCAACTTTTGACGATCAAAAAAAATCCACACTTTCAGATTTTTCAATCTCAAGTGGAGTCAATTACTTTTTCTGCAACATCGAATATTTATTTAACGAACCGCAAAGACGCTAAGAACGCGAAGGAAGAATTGAAGAAAGTGGGGCGGGCTTACAGATATTCTGGATGTGAATTATGGATAATTTAAAACTCTTAAAAACAGGTTTCAACAGAAAAAGCACCGACGACTGGCCGTGTTTCGTCTCGGTGCTTTTTCTGGTTCGCTCCTCACACGTCCATCAATATAGCTGACTGAGTAAATTGTGTCAATACTTTTTCCAAAAATACTTTTTTGAGTCGGCTGCTGCCGGGGTTCCGGCGCGGTGGAGCGAGGCAAAACTCTTGCAATGCAAGGGTTTGACTCGATCACTCAAGGGTTGCCTTGAGCAGAAAAATTTTACTTCACTTCCACCAGCCAGTCCAAAATCAGAGCGTTGACTTCACTCGGCCGCTCGTCGTGGGGACAGTGGCCTGTGTTGGGAATTGAAACAAATTTCACTGGTTTATCGTTGGCGGCCAATTGTTGATAAATCTGGCTGCCGGCGATGGGCGTCCAGGGGTCGTCTGCGCCCCAAAGTACCAATAACGGACGATCGACTTTGGGCAGCAATTCTGACGGTTGAGGGCCTGGAGGGGCTGTGAGAATCGAGGCAAACACTTGTTGAGCTCCGGGCTCGCAGGAGGGGGCGTGCAGGAGTTCTACGAGTTCGTCGGTGATGGCTTCGCGGTTCCCGTAGACTTGGCGCAGGGTGTTGCGGATGCGGTGTTTTTGGCGGATGTTGTTGAACATAAAGGGGCCGATCAGGGGCGATCGAACTAATTTAGTAAAAGTCCCCATCACTACTCGCAGCGGGAAATTCAGTTCGTCCGGCCGGTGGTTGAGCCCGCCGGCACAGTTGATTAAGACACCGCCGGCTGATATTTCTGGATGGTTGGCGACTACCATCAAACTCAGCAAAGCGCCGATCGAATTCCCGACAAATACCGCCGGTTCCTGTACCAGATCCGCCCAGAAATCAGTCAGCAATTCTTCCCACAATTCCAGAGTGTAATCTAGGGCTGGTTTGGCGGAAGCACCGAATCCCAGCAAGTCCAAAGCAAATACGCGATAGCCGCCGGCTGCGAGTACGGGGATATTTTGCCGCCAATGTCCGATCGAAGCCCCAAATCCGTGAATCAAGATCAGAGGGCGGCCGGTTCCTTGGACGGTATATTGGATTTTGTGACCTTTCCAAGTCCAAATTAATTTTTCAAAGCTGGTTGCAGATACTAATTGTTGTGCAGTCACGGCTATTATGTAAAGTTTCGTTAACTACTTTCATCATAGCAGAAGTCAGAAGTCAGAAGTCAGTAGTCAGTAGTCAGTAGTCAGTAGTCATGAATTATTGGTTATGTGTTATTGGTTATTGGTTATTTGTTATTGGTTATTTGTTGTAATACCCCATGCCCAATTCCCCATGCCCAATTCCCCATGCCCAATTCCCAATTCCCAATTCCCATTTTTACTTTT
Source organism: Microcoleus sp. Pol12B4 (assembly GCF_036701385.1). Classification (NCBI taxonomy): domain Bacteria; kingdom Bacillati; phylum Cyanobacteriota; class Cyanophyceae; order Oscillatoriales; family Microcoleaceae; genus Microcoleus; species Microcoleus sp. Pol12B4. The sequence continues at coordinate 16,891 of NZ_JAUBQR010000085.1, forward strand.
TTCCTAGCAACCAATAAGTCATCATATCCCCCTTACCTTTTACCGGAATCACGCCTCGCCTCTCAAACAAATACTTATCTTTCAAAAGCTCATAAGTAACATCAGTAACTTGAATGCTGCCAGCAAAACCCGTAGCTTCCATCCTCGCCGCTACATTAACCGTATCTCCCCACAAATCATAGGTAAACTTGCTCACACCAATCACTCCCGCAACAACTGGCCCGGAATTGATGCCAACGCGAATTGCCAGTTTTTCCCCTGTCTCGGCGCACAACTTTGCTATTTTTGCCTGCATTCCCAGGGCCATTTGGGCGATCGCCTCCGCGTGGTCCTGTCTCGGCGTAGGCAATCCCCCGACTACCATGTAAGCATCGCCAATAGTCTTAATTTTCTCCACACCGTACTTTTCAGCTAACTGGTCGAAGTGCGAAAAAATTACGTTCAAGCGCTTGACCAACTCGGTGGGAGACATTCTAGCAGACAACTCAGTAAAGCCAACAATATCAGCAAATAAAACACTTACTTGGGCAAAACTGTCGGCGATCGTGCTTTGCTCCGCCTTCAAACGTTCTGCTATTGGTTTGGGTAAAATATTTAACAGCAACTTCTCGCTTTGTTCTTGTTGAACTTTTAGCGCTTCTTGCGCTAATTTGCGCTCTGTAATGTCAGAAACAGTACCCTCATAGTAGAGCAGCTCACCTTTGGAATCTCGAACCGCCCGAACATTTTCTGACACCCAAATCCGCCGCCCGTCTTTGCGACATACCATAGATTCAAACCCCGAAACGGCATTTTCAGCATCCATAGCAGCCACAAATTCAAGGCGGCGTTCCGGGTCAACGTACAGTTGCTGAGCAATATTGTTAATCTCGGACATCAGTTCTTCTGGCGAGTCGTAACCGTACAATTTTGCCAAAGCTGGATTAGCGCTGAGATAGCCTCCTGAAGGCGTGCTTTGAAAAATGCCTTCCATCGCATTTTCTACAATGCTGTGATATTTTTCTTGAGCAATACGCAGCAATTCTTCAGCTTGTTTGCGCTGAATCAAAGAACCTAATTGAGTTCCTACCGCATTAAAAACGTCTATAAATCGCGCGTCTTTCCCAGCAGACGAAATTTTAAAGAAAACTAGCACGGCTAATACTTCATTGCCTACCAAAATCGGCACGCCAAAACCAGCTTTAAATCCAAGTTCTAGTGCTATTTGACTTCGGAGAAAATGCGGGTATCCCCTGGAAATATCTTCTACCCATTCCGGTTGCTTGGATGCCCAAACTCGTCCTGGCAGCCCTATATTCATGGCAAATGTCAGTTGTTCGCTTTGCCTGCGGAACGCATCCATCCTCGCGTTGCTGGCATACCAGCCACGGGCAGATTGCAGCACAGTTCCTTCTGCATCGGGAATCCAAGCTTCTCCTACATCCCATCCGATTGTTTCCCCAACTTGGTGCAAAATTACTTCTAAAGCTGAGTGAAAGTCTACAGCTTCGCCGATCGCCCGCGTAGTTTCCAGCAAAAACCGGATTGATTCTTCAGCCCGCTGCCGTTCTGCGATTTCTTCCTGCAATCTAGAATTGCGATCGTGCAGTTCCCTAGCTTGCTGTTGCAGTTTGGATTGCAGCAAACGAAGGGAAAGTTGGTTTTGGACGCGGGCTAAGACTTCTTCTACTTGAAACGGTTTAGTAATATAATCCACTCCTCCTACTTGAAAAGCTTTAACTTTTTCCAGCACGTCATCTAGCGCACTAATAAAAATTACCGGAATCTCTTGAGTTTTTTCGCTTAACTTTAACTGCTCACAAACTTCATACCCGTTCATTTGCGGCATATTAATATCTAGTAAAATTAGATCGGGAGGAGATATTTGTGCTCCTTGCAAAGCCAAGTGTCCGTTAATAGCCTTCCTGACATGATAGCCGTGAGATGTCAGCATAGTGGATAAAAGTCGCAAATTATCCGGCATATCGTCAACGATCAGAATGTCTTTAGGAGTCGCTGGTAATGGATGGTCGTTCATCATAATATAATTGAGTTAAATCGATAATGATATCTATCCGAAAATTATCGACTAAATCTGTTAAAGCGTTAGCGAGATTTGCCTCAGTTTCGGGAATTTCCTTGATCAGTTCGAGGATGCGGTTGTCGTCAACACAAAGTGCTGCTCGGTGCAACTCGACCACCCAGTCTGTGGGCATTACGCTCAAATCCTCGGTGGTCAAACTTTTAAGCAGCGTCGGTGTTGAAAAAGAAGTAGATAAGTTTTCTTTCTCATAAATATAACGCAGGTTGAGATGATGCGCTATCTTTTCAAAGAGTACCTCTTCCCGAAAAGGTTTACATATCAAATCGTTACAACCAGCAGAGAAAATTATTTGCCGCTGCTCGTCAAAAGCACTCGCAGTCAAGGCAATAATTATTGTTTCTTTACCTTCTAGAGTTTTCTTAATCTGTCTTGTCGCTTCATACCCATCCATCACTGGCATCAGCATATCCATTAATATCAAATGCGGCTTCCAAGTTGAATGCAAAGCAATTGCTTCTTGACCGTTAGTTGCTTCCAGGACTTCAAATCCCAGGGGTACTAGCAGCTTAAGCAGCAGTTGGCGATTTTCCGCTACATCTTCAACTATTAATATCCGATAAGTGTCTTGTCCGGCTTCTAAAGCAATAACTTGTTTAATCGGCGGTTTTTCTTGTTCATCACTTTCTGTTACTAAGTTAACCCAGATATTAAAGCTGAAAGTTGTGCCTTGGTCGAGTTTACTTTCAACAGCAATATCACCTCCCATAATTCGGACAAACTGTTGGCTGATCGGCAACCCCAGACCAGTTCCCTGCATGGATTTTCGACCAGTTTCGGTTTGTAAAAATGGCTTAAATAATGTGGAAATTTCTGAGGGAGAAATGCCGGGTCCCGTGTCGGCAATTTCAAAATACAATTGGAATTTTTTTTCTTCTGTGGCGTCTTTTTCGGCTTGGCTGCTGACGCGCAAAGTAACGGTTCCCTGCTGAGTAAACTTAATCGCATTGCCGACCAGGTTAATTAAGACTTGCCGCAATTTAGCTTCGTCTGTTTGAATGTACTGCGGCAAATCATCGGCATTTTCAAAGATTAGGTGCAAACCTTTTGAGTTGGCTTTTAGTTGCAGCATTTCTTTGAGACTGTTGAGAAGGTTGTAGAGATTGAAGCGGCTGGGATTGATAGTAATTTGACCTGCTTCTATTTTGGACATTGACAAAACATCATTGATGAGTTCTAGCAAATGTTCGCCACTGCGGTTAATAATTTCTATGTATTCTTTTTGTTCTTCCGTGATAGAACTGTTGCGGGCCATGACTTGGGAAAAACCGAGAATGGCGTTGAGAGGTGTGCGAAGTTCGTGGCTCATGGAAGCTAGAAATTGGCTTTTGGCGCGGTTGGCAACTTCGGCGTTTTCTTTGGATTTAATCAGTTCCATGGACTGCCTTTGAGTGCGGGCGAGCAATTCCGCTTGCTGTAATGCTACTCCTAGCTGAGTACCTACATCAACTGCAACGTTGATTTCAGCTTCACTCCACTGGCGGGGAGCCGAATTTTGATAGGATGCTAGTAATCCCCAGAGCTTTTTGCCAGAAAAAATTGGTACAATAATGTAGGATTTAGCTTGAAATTTTTCTAGCAAGTGGATGTAACAATTATCGAAACCTTGCTTGTAAATATCTGGGACACAAAGGTAAGTCTTACCTCTGCTGTAGGCTCCGCCTTGGGTTTGTTGCAAATAGGTATCGTGGACTTCGGGTGAAATACTATCTAATTTTTGGACGAGGCAAAGTTCGCTGTCTAAAGCGCCTTCAGTAAGGTTAGAATCGATATCTTGTGCTTGGATGAAAGAAACCCACTTGCGATCAAGGGATTCGGCTACAAATTCGCCACTCCAGTCTGGATTGAAACGGTAAATAGCGACTCGATCGCACTTCATGGTTTGGCGCAATTCTCGGGTTGTAGCGTGAAAAATTTCTCGGATATCTAAAGTTTGCCGCATTCTTTCAATAATGCGGGCGATCGCCCTTTGTCGTAAAGCACTTTCTTGCAGTTCGGTTTCTGCCTGCTTGCGTTCGGTAATATCTACAGCCATTAAAGCAATGCCGATCGCTGTACCGTTATCGTCAATTAGGTGAGTATTGTACCACTCACATATGATAATTCTGCCGTCTTTGGTCAGATTTTCGGTAGTGCCGCTGGATTTGGCATTCAAGTCATGATTGAAAATATCAGATAATTGCGGGTGGTAGCTTTCAGGTAAGATCAAATCCGAGGCGACTCGACCAATCGCTTCTTGCTCACTGTAGCCAAAAATAGCAACTGCTGCTGGATTCCAAGTGATAATTTCTAAATTGAGGTTTAACTCGATAATTGCGATCGGCGTTTGCTGCAATAAAAATGAGATTCTTTGCTGCGATGCTAGCAGTTTTTCTTCGGCGAATTTGCGGTCTGTGATGTCATTAGTAGTGCTGAGAATTTGTTTGGGTCTACCATCAGCGGTTCTGAGAAATACTGTATCCCAAGTGTGCATCCACCGCCATTCACCGTTTTTGTGTTTCATTCGGTATTGAGATTCAATGATATCGCCGTCTTTGGCTTCATCTACTTTTTGGACGCTTTCAAAAAACTTTGGCAAATCGTCCGAGTGGATCAGAATTGGCATCATTGCTGTACCCATATCTTGTATTTCTTGGGCGGTGTATCCGAGTATCGTCGAAATTTGTCGGTTGGTATAAACATTTCGCTGTTCAATTACATCGTAAACATACAATAGGTTGGGATTTGAATCGGCGATCGCTTGAATGAAGTGTTGACTCTCTCGGAGTGCCGATTCTGTTTGTTTGCGAACGCTAATATCTCGCGCTACGATAATTACTGAATCTGAAGTAAGCGGAGAAACTTTAGCGTCGAGGCAAACTTCACGATCTCCGACTTTAAAGCTATATTCAACATTGATACTTTGCTTCGTTTTTAGAGCTTGTTGGATGGCATTCAATACTAAATCTGCTACAGATTTTGGCAAGACTTCGTGGGCGGTTTTGTTAATCATTTCGCTTGGAGGTTTCACCAAATTTGTTGATGCTGTCGGGGCGATTTTGATGCAGCGCCCTTCTGCATTTCTTACTAAAACTGTGTCAGTCATGGCGGCAAAAATCGCCCTCAATTCTGTTTCCGATTCTTGCAGAGCTTGCTCGGCGCGGACGCGCGTGCGAATTTCTGCTTGCAGCACTTTATTTTGCCGATCGAGCTGCTGAATTCGGTTTTTTTCTCGATCGATCAGTGTAGCTTGAGCGATAGCGAGCCCTACTTGAGCCGCCACAGCTTCTAGTAAGTCGATTTCCTCGGAAGTCCATTCCCGGTAACGATCGCACTGGTGCAAACCGATAGCGCCGTTTGCCCTGCCTTGGTAGGAAGTGCGAATTGCCAGCATCGATTTTAACCCAAGCTTCTGGCAAATAGGTTGAACAGCTTGCAACAGAGGGTCTGAATAAACATTGTTGGAGGCGATCGCCCGATCTTGTATCATCATTTGTATGACATGAGGATTGCCCCAAATTGGAACAAGTACGTTCCGAATAGATTCGCAATCGGGTTCGACATACTCTGCCGCCACAGGAATATCGACTTGGGGGGTAGTAACGTAAGTATGAATCAAACAGCGATTGACGCAGAATGCCAGACCGATTTGAGTTGCAGCTATTTGAAATATTTTTTCTGGCTGCAAGCTTGAGCGAATTTCTTGAGTTATTTTTGCAATCAGTAATTCTCGCTGAACTTGCCGTTCTAAAGCAGCTTTAGCTCCAGCCATTTCTATTTCTGCGTGCTTGCGCTCGCTGATATCAAAAAGTACGCCATACCAAACAATATCGCCATTATCGCGCATTTCTGGCCGAGAATTAGATTGCAGCCATTTGAGTTTACCCGACGGTGTAATAATCCGCCATTCACAGGCAAAAGGTTCTAAACTTTGGGCGCTAGTAGTAATTTTTTTGACCAGACATTCTTGGTCATCTGGATGATTTTGAGCGAAACAAAAGTCGGGATTTTTTAAGATTTCCTCACTCTCTAATTCGTAAATTTCCCTACAAGCATAACTAATATATTCAAATTTGAAACTTCCATCGGGCTTCTTGATAAATTGATAAAGAACTCCCGGTATATTGACCGCCAATTTCTGCAACCGCGCTTTGCTTTCCCGGAGTGATTGTTCTGTTCGCTTGCGAACTTCTACCTCTTGTTGCAGTTGGGTATTTTGCTGTTTTAATTGTTTTGATAGCTGTTGTATAGTCAATTGACTTTCGATCCGCACCAAAACTTCTTCCACTTGAAAAGGCTTAGTAATGTAGTCAACACCGCCGACTTCAAAAGCTTTGACTTTGTAAAAAATTTCATCAAAAACACTCAAGAAAATCACCGGAATCTCTCTCGTCTTCTCGTTCGATTTCAGTCGAACACAGACTTCATATCCGTTCATTTTGGGCATGGCAATATCTAGCAAAATTAAGTCTGGGAGAACAGTTAAATTAGCATTGACCGCCATTTCTCCCGAAATCGCCCGCTGAACTTTATACCCTTCTTTCGTCAATATGTTTGATATAAAACGCAGGTTCTGGGGCTGATCGTCAATAATTAAAATGTGAATATTTTCTTTGTCAAATATCATTTTTTGTCGGATTATTGTGAGTTTTTCTGTGCAAGCTGCAGATTGATGATTTAATAAAATTAGCGATTCCTTCCATCCTAATTATTGTTTAAACCTTTTTAAACCTCGCAAACAGAGGATTGATTTTAGAGATTAACTCCTCAACTAACGCACATTCTATTCTTTAAATTTATTGGTTGCTTGTCTTAAGGTTTCCCCTCAAATTAGCCGTATTTAACCATATCTTATTGCCCAAACAAATCCCATTATTTGATGTCCTAATTAACTTGGCAGAACAACAATCCTCGCTTAGGCAATCCCAATCAAAGCAACCGGGTTTTTTAACTTTGTTTAAGGGCTGGGACAAAGTATTTTCGTACAACCCGGTTGATACGTCCAAAACATTTTTTTACTTGACCTTAGCATTAAAAGTCCCAGGAGTATAACGCAAGTTTATGGAGATTCTTTTACCACATTCAAAGGGTTTTAGCAGAGATACACACCTCGACATACCGCAAGGCGAAAAAACCGTTTTTTTACTCTTGTCGCTCCAACAAAGTCTAGCTGTGAAAAACCTCGGTTTTGACGCACCCGCCCATCAGCCTTAAGATATTTATAGGCAACTAAGAGTATATAGTAATCCTCAATCATTTGTTGATTTCTTACTCCCAATCTGGTTCCGGGAGGCTTGGGCTAGGGTAAAAATTTACGACTCCTGCAAGGATTGCTATAGATCCACCCACACGCCCCCAAAGCCTACCAAACAAACTCTTTTCTCTGTCTTCTCTATGCCAGCAATTCCTTAAGTTTATCAAAATTTTGCTGGCTAAAGTAAATTTTAATTTCTAGTTCTTGGTCAGATTCCCATAGCAGCAGCATATTATCTTCGCCCAAGGCGATTTCGGGATTATTTAATTCAAGAGTTTGATATTTAACTTCGGAAATTCCTACGCGAATTACAAGTTCCGCTTCCAACTGAGGATAGATGTACAATTGCTGTTGCAAGTTGTCAAGTTCTAGTTTGTCAACAGTGTTGTTACGTTGGACAGGAGAATCGGGCTTGTACCAATAGAGAGTTTCCTCCCGAATTTCGGGATTGACTATCACAAATGTTTCGTCAAAACGCTGGGGGTGCCAGTGAATTTCGCTCAGACCGCCGATTTGCGGAATCAGTCTCTCTACCCAGCTAATTTCTTTACCGTTGAGGTTTCCCCACCACTCACTGATATTATGGAGATTGTCAGCATTTTCGGGGTGGCTGCTGCCGGACTGCCAGACTGTTTTTAGTTGTTGCATATACAGGTTCTCCAGCGAATTTAAATTTGAGATTGCAGGCTTTCAATTGGAGATTCATTCGTTATACAATAATTTGTAATTGCTCAACTAGGGGAAAAAAGGGAGCCATCAGTAGAGAGAGCTTGTTGAATAGATTGATAAGCAGTTAAACC
>NZ_JAUBQR010000086.1:0-9540 GCF_036701385.1 Microcoleus sp. Pol12B4
CTCATGAGAGCGCCGAGCGTGGATATGTTGAAAGAACGCATTCGCGATCGCATTTTGGAGGAGGCTGTAGCACTATGAGGCGGGAAGCATAACGGCTGCAAGATATATTAGATGCAATAGCCGCAAGCGTTTTTCCCCAGAGTTTCTGATGACCGTAAAAGCGCCCTGTGGTCTAACATAGCCCAAGTTTCTTTATTCGCCACAGAAATGGGTGGGACGGAAGACTAAGGGATTTCCAAGCCTGGGATCGCGATTGGGTATTCTGCTCGTCTAGCTCTCTGCTGCATTTACTAGAAGCCTACCTTGTAAGCGTTACTGAATTCATTGCGGGTGCAGGACAGTTGTAGGTGGTTTTTCGCTCGGTTTTCCCTAATAAAGAATACCGAGAGCAAGTGTAGCTCCCGGTATCAACTTTTCCAGTTCCGTTGTTGTTAAGTAAATCCAATTAGGCTCAATTTGGGAAAATTTGCCTCACTCGATTAAGCACAGCAGATCGTTATTGGTTAGCCTGTTCCAAAGTGGGATTTGCTGGAGTTCCAGCAATTTCAGCCAAATTAATCTTGACGACTTTATTGCGGGCTTCAGTTACTTTGGGCAGGGTTAGCGTTAGAATTCCATCTTTGTATTCAGCTTGCACAGAGTCATTTTGAATGTGTGCGGGCAAGGGAAGCACCCGATGGAATTTGCCATAGCGGAATTCAGAGCGGACGTAGCCAGATTTTCCGTCTGTGCTTTCGTAGCGGCGTTCGCCAGAGATAGAAATTGCTTCGCGAGTGACTTGAACGTCAATGTCTTTGGGGTCAATTCCAGGCAGTTGCGCTTTTAATACGAAGTTGTCCCCAGCATCAGCTAATTCCACAGCGGGCATCCAAGTAGCTTCTGAGTTATCTCTCGTTGTTGCCCGTTGGTCAAAAACTTTATCGAGTTGCTGGCGGATCGTTTCAATTTCTGTGAATGGTTGCCAATAGCGCATCAACATAGTCTGTCACCTCAAAGATTGGTAAAGCTTTATAAGGAAAGTTTGGGTTGAAGCTCATTGCTTACAGTTATTATGATGCCGCTCCCGGGCGTGGGAGGAACAGTCAGGAAAACCCTACTCAGTTAGTCGTATTTGCTAGAATAAGTGCGAAAGAAGCAGAATTCATTGGCAGTGAAGAAAACCGTACAAAGCTATTCCTAGAAACCGACAATACTGTGGCAACGCCATGATGCTCCAGCCGAGTGAACTCTGCACGGCACGAGCGTTGCCGGAAGTATCGCCGGTGTTGCCAACCGCACCAAAAATGCGGTGCGAGTGATGATGTGTAGCAGACGCGTAAGGACGTGCAAAGCGGGTAATCGCTGCTTTCCCATAGCCATCCCTCGCTGTATGAGGGATCTCGCATAATCCCGATCGACCTTAAATATCTCCCTTATTTCTTAGTCCGCAGAGGCGGAGTTAGTTTATGTAGTTGCGGTTTCAACCGCCGAACTATCTAGGGGGTACCTTGTATAAACCACTCGATCTATCCAAATTTCGTCAAGAATCGGAAAGCATCGAGTACATGACTCGCGCAAACGTAAGGCGAAGTATTGTAAAAAGCTTGCCAAGCCGCCGCTTTGTCTTCGTCGTATTTATCGGCTCTTTCCTGGTATTTTCCTAGCCAATTCAGCCGCACTGCGTGACCGACTAATACATCTAAAACGATGTATTCTTCTACCTGCAATTCAGAGTTGCGCTGGGCAATTGCTGCCAACTCCATCAGCGCCTCTATATTCACTTGTCGATATTCTGGCGCGACAATTTTATTCAGTAAATGCTCGATTTGTAGCGCAAAATTCTTTTCACCTGGGGTCATTTCCGATAAAATGATATGGCTATCTAACCGATTGCGACGCTCTAATTTGTCGCCAATTATCAAGCCTTTGCAGTGCCGCAGCAGTCCCCAAACACTCGGATAAAAATCCTTCGGTACGCGATTGACTCCACCTTCCATTTGCCGCTTCCGGCGCCATCCTCCCGCAGGCATTTGCGGTTCTTCGGAAACTGGCGCTACTACCCATTCAATATCTTTTTCTGGCTGTTTGACGCGCAGCGATTCTTGTTGTTTGAGGATTTGATTCATTTCCTCGTATTCTGTCAACACTTGGCGCAGGCGATTTTTGATTTCAAAGGGACTTAGCTGCATTAAATGTTCGTAAGCTTCATTTTGCGTCACTCCTAATTCGCGGGCTAATTCGCTTGTTAACAGCAGAATAAAGTAGCTAACTCTCAGTGTCAGCAGACCTTTAAATAATTGCGGTTCTGCTTTAATTAGAACACTGAGGTAAATTAGAATTTCTTGGGTTAGAACTCGATCGCGAATGTCTTCTCCGCAGAATTGGCGAATTTTGTCCATCACTTCCGTGTAAGATCCGGGTCGCGAAATTATCGAATCTTCGCTGTAGGCTTTCCCGACAGCAATTTGCTTTTGTCGCACCAAAATATCTGTCACTGCATCGGACAAGCTGATATCAACTTTGTCCAGCAAACCTGCGGCATGGCGGATGACTGCCCATTGGATTTTTGATTGCGAACTTTCTCCAGATTTTGTATAAACTTCGTTGAGCAAGTCCACAACTTTAACTATTTCTTCCGTACCTCCAAATCCTGTATCAAAATTTAATCCTTTGAGGCGAACCAACGTGTGCAGCAACTCAATTTGTTCGTACAAATTTTCTGAATCGCGCAGGCTGTTTAGCAAGAAGCTAGTATTAGTTTCGCACTCTAATTTAAATTCTTGCGTGTGACCCAAAGGCCAAGTTTTTTCAGAATTATAAGTTAGATATCGGGGCGTTTCTACTGCACCTGTCACCGGAGATTCTGTAAATTCAAAATCGTGCATTAAGTCAATTCTTTCGGTGCCAGCAGTCAGCATAAACTGCTTAAGATTTCCGAGTTTAACTGGCGTGTTTTTACAATATCCATCCCGGAATTCCTTCATTAATTCTAACAACGCTTCTCGGCCTGTTTCCAGCATTGTGTGAGTCAGCATCAGCGTTACCGTAGGGCGTCCCAACTGATACCAGTGGCGGTGAATGTGAGCTATTTCGCTCTTGATTTGAGCTACTAAATAATGGTAATCTAAAGTTAAGTAAAACTCTTGTCTGTTCAAAAATGAGGGGAGAAATACGATCGCCTCTTCGCGAACTTTAAACACCCGAGAAGTTGTTAAACTCCGCAAACGGCGCACGGGGCGCCCGGTTAAACCTAATGGGTCGTTGCGTCCCATTTCCGTGTAAATAGCTGATAATTCTTTAGTCTGGCGGACTTGAATTGGTTCTACCTGTTTTGGGGTTTGCGCCGCAATGCCGTTAGCGGCTAATTCTGCTTGCAAATCTTCGTCTTCAGCTAACAGTGCAATTTGCACTAAAGGTTCTCTGTGTTGGCCCACTGACAGGTGCCTTCCCAGCGGGTCAATATCGCCAACTGCGATTAATCCTTCGTTCAGCAATTGACCAAGGAAATACAAACTTTGCGCCCAAACTAGGGGGATATTTTCATTGGGTAAGCGCTGCTGGCTGCCGGGATTTAGCTTTTCGGCTTCAATATTTTCGGCGGGGACGTAGTACAATTCTGGTAGTAGTGGCACACCAGAGCGATCGACTGCCAGAGATTCCAAACGCTGCTGGTACTCCTGCACTTGGGCTTGATTTCCTTGAAATATGCCGTCCAAAAATAAATAAGTGAAAAATAGCGGCCACTCGCATTCAATATGCTCGAACTGCCTTAATTCTGTCGGTTCGTAGTGCAGGCGATCGGCATCTTCCAAGACTGTTTGGTGCCCGTCCCGCAGAAACCGCTTGCAGCCGTATTTTCCTTGCAATTTATTAATAATCTTATTTCTAGTCCGTTCTATTAATTCTCGGTCTTCCACAGCAAAAGCCGGAAAACTAATCACGCTCAATAAAGCAGCATCTACTTCTTTTGAACTAGATTCGCGAGGCAAAAGCGATTCCAAAGTTATGCGAGTTCTGGCAATTTCGTCTGGTAAAACGTGAATTACTGATGCTTGAGAGCCTTTAATTCCAAACAAATCCAACCCATTTATTGCTTCTAGGGCTGCTTTGGCCATGCCAACTGAACTGGCATTCAATTCTGCATTGCCCCGATTGATTTTATGACCTCTTTCCCAAATTCCGTAATCCGGCGTGCGGTAGGCTCTACCGATGTAGTAAACTAAATTTTGCACGAAATTGACTTCATCTATTGTAAAAATTACGTGCAGCCCGGAAGCCGTCATTTGAGCAAGAATTAATAAGAATATAGATGTAGCGTCTAACTGTAAATGTCCCCACTTGTCATCACCGACAACAATACCCCCAGTTTGAGTATTGTATTTAGCGTGCAGGGCATCTAGCGGCGACTGAGTATTTTTAAAACGTTCTACTTTGCTCGATTGCTGCATCATCGCAAACAGCAAGCCGCGCATCAGTTTGACTGTGCTGTGTTCGAGTTCAAATGTTCTACCCTGATCGCCATCAATTTTGCGGTAAGCTAAACCCAAACCCCAAACCGCGAGAATGCTGTACACGTTGTCGCGCACCCAGGCATCGGTGTAGTCGCCGTGGGCGTTAACGGCGGTACTCGCCGGCAGCAAACCAGTAATTGGATTTTGGCGCTTGAGGATGATGTTTTTGATTTGCTGGTAGTAATAATCTAACCTGGTTTGCCGCTGGGTTTTTGCGATCGCCATTTCGTTTTCCTTCTTTTTCCTGATGCGAGTAGATTTGGGGTGAATAGACTTTTAAATATATCAGAGATTAGATCATTTCTCAAGTTATCCAAACACAAAAAGGTAATTGCCATGTCTACCAAAAACCACAATAACAACAGCGTTCCTTTCGTAAAAGTTGTCTACTCTACAGTGAAAATTAATGGTAAAATTGAGCTAGTACCGATGGAATGGTACGCCGACGGCTCTGTCAAAAAAATCGAACACTAATACTCGATCGCACTTGGCGGGCCAAAACTCTAATGAACTTGCGCGATCGGTCGCTTATAAAAAAACCAGTTTCTGGGTCACCGAACGATGACTTAACAGACTATTGGTGGCACAAACCGGGTTTTTTGCGACCAAAAATGGTCTAGCGTCGATCGCCAATCTAAGCTAATTTAAATAACTAGGTGTGTAGGAATCTCAAAGAAAAAAATATGGATCGATCGCGCCCGCAATTTTCAGTGCTGGGACTACCAGTTCACATATTAGATGATTATGCAGGTTGGCTGATGGAGCGCCTGCATCAAGGGTTAGGAAGTCACGTCGTGACTTTGAATGCTGAAATGGCCATGCAAGCCGAGCAAAATCAGGCTTTAGCAGAGGTAATCCGCAAAGCTGAACTCGTGATTCCCGACGGTTCGGGAGTGGTGCTGTACTTGCGGCTGCGTGGCAAACCGGCACAGCGCTATCCGGGGATTGAATTAGCAGAATCGCTGCTGCAACAAGCCGGAAAATTGCCTGATTCGGAACCACTATTTTTCTTTGGAGGTTCCCCAGGAGTGGCGGCTGCGGCTGCCAAAACTTGGCAACAAAAGGTTAACGGATTGTCGATTGCTTCTCAACACGGTTATCTTTCCGCAGATGAAGAGAAAGACTTCCGCGAAAGCCTCAAACAAGTGCAGCCCAAACTAATTTTTGTAGGCTTGGGAGTGCCACGCCAAGAATTTTGGATTGCCGAACACAGACACCTTTGTCCTAATTCGATTTGGGTGGGAGTTGGTGGCAGTTTCGATATTTGGGCAGGAACAAAAACTCGCGCGCCGGCTTGGTTTTGCGACAATCATTTAGAATGGCTGTATCGGCTTTATCAAGAACCTTGGCGGTGGCGCAGGATGTTAGCTTTGCCACAGTTTGCATTGAAGGCTTTGGGAGATTTTCGAGGGTAAAAGTTCTCACTATAATCGGGTTTACGGGAGTTATGGCTGATATTGCCGATCGCGCGTGAACCCGCCGCTACAATAATTGTGGTTAATTTACGTGACATGATACAGTATATTCCCGTAGAGCTGGTAAACTTAATCTAGTAAGTAGATCGGCATGAAAAAACAATAATATCTTGTATGGGCGATCGCGAGCCAATATCTATAAAAGCCAGCAGCAAAGCCTTTTCCTCTTCATTAGATATTCTTGGCACCGAAAGGGAGTAATAGTACATCACCTATAGTCAAAATCCCATTTATGAGTAGTTCCCCAAGAAAGAAAAAAACGATCTTGTTTTTAGCAGCGAACCCTAAGAACTCTACGGTTTTGCGTTTAGGTGAAGAGGTTAAGGAAATTGCCGATGGGTTGCAACGCTCTAAAAAGCGTGAAAAATTTCAACTTGAGCAACAGTGGGCGGTAACGCCACGAGATATGCAGCGAGCTGTACTCGATTATAAACCAGAGATTGTCCATTTTTCCGGTCATGGTGTGGGAGAGGAGGGTTTAGCTCTAGAGGATGAGACAGGAAAGATTAAACTGGTAAATGCAAAAGCTTTAGCAAGTTTGTTCGAGCTGTTTATGGATCGGGTAGAATGCGTGGTACTCAACGCCTGCTATTCGGACGTACAAGCGGCTGCGATCGCACGCCATATTCCCTATGTTATTGGTATGAAGCAAGCGGTGGGAGATAATGCCGCCAGAAATTTCGCCGTAGGATTTTATGACGCACTGGCAGCCGGGGAATCTATAGAGTTTGCTTATAAGTCAGGCTGCGTTAGCATCAGTATGGCAGGTATCCCGGAAGAACTCACTCCTGTTTTAAAGAAGAAGTCAGATTTTGCTGACTTAGAGACAGTAGAACGAGCGATCGCTCCTGCTATTGAGAATATACTTGAGAAGTCGTCCTCTGCGATGGCAAATGCGCGATCGCTAGTCTCGCCTGCCGTTTCTCTCGCCAATTTAGATAACCCAGAAGGTTCTGTTAGTTTCGATTCCCCCCTATATATCGATCGTCCTCCCCTGGAATCAGACTGCTACCAAACTATTGCTAAACCTGGCGCTTTGATCCGAGTGAAATCACCCCGCAAAATGGGGAAGACTTCTTTATTACAGCGCATTTTATACTATTCAAGAGAACAGGGACATCAAACTGCCTATTTAAACTTTCAATCGGCTGATGGTAATTTTATTAGCAATCTCGATCAGTTGTTGCAATAGCTTTGTGTTGATATTACTAATCAACTAAATTTAGAAGATCGAGTAGCAGACTATTGGAAACAAGGGATGGGTAGCAAACAAAAATGCGGCAACTATTTTCAGCGCTACCTGTTAGCAACAATTACTACACCATTAACGTTAGGATTGGATGAAGTCGATCGAGTTTTTCAATATCCCCAAGTAGCGCAGGAATTCTTTGGTTTACTGCGGGCGTGGCATGAAAAAGGAAAAAACGAACCCGCTTGGAAAAAACTAAGTTTAGTAATTTCCCATTCCAAAGAAGTTTATATTCCACTCAACATCAACCAGTCGCCATTTAATGTAGGTTTATCAATTGAGTTACCAGAATTTAACCATCAACAAATTGTAGAGTTAGTACAAAAACATCAACTGAATTGGTCTGCCAGTCAGATAGAACAACTGATTGGAATGGTAGACGGGCATCCTTATCTGTTAAGAAAAGCCCTTTATGAAATTGCTCGCGGTTGTTTAACCTTAGAGGAATTTTTACAAAGTGCACCGACTGAAGAAGGAATTTACGGCGATCATTTACGTCATCATTTAATTCATCTCACTGCCGATCCAAATTTGGAAGCAGCAATGAAACAAGTAATTGCTAGTTCGGTTCCGGTACGATTAGAAGCCGAGCTAGCGTTTAAACTTCGCAGTAGGGGTTTAGTGAAGTTGCGAGGTAATGATGTGATTCCTCTGTGCAATCTCTGCCGCCTATATTTTAAAGACCGCTTGGGAGTTCATTAATTTGTACGTTGTTGCGCTTTAGCGCCAGATTTAGCGCTAAAGCGCAACAACGTACTTTTTTAAATAATTTAATTTTTGGGAGTTAGTTAATGAATGACAAACCCGATCTAAATTACGAATATCAAGTTGGCGGTAGCTTACCGATTGATGCGCCTACTTATGTTAGGAGACAAGCTGACCGAGATTTTTATGAAGGATTAAAGGCGGGAGAGTTTTGTTACGTCCTCAACTCGCGACAGATGGGGAAATCTAGCTTGCGAGTGCAGACAATGGCGAGATTGCAGCAAGAAGGATTTGCCTGTGCTACTGTTGATATCACGTCAATTGGCACGTCAGATATTACTCCTCAAGAGTGGTATTTTGGAATTATTGACTCCCTGGTAAATAGTTTTGAATTGTACGCTCGTTTTGATTCTTACGAATGGTGGACAAGTAAGGAATTGCTGTCTCCCGTTCAACGTTTAAGCAAGTTTATCCCAGAGGTATTGCTGGAATTTATCGATAAATCTATTGTGATATTTATTGATGAAATTGATAGCATATTAGCTTTGCCATTTAATGTGGATGACTTTTTTGCCGTTATTCGCGATTGTTTTAACCAGCGTGCAGATCAACCAGAATATAACCGCCTAATCTTTGCTTTGATTGGAGTAGCAACACCTTCCAATTTAATTAGTAATCACCTTCGCACTCCCTTTAATATTGGACAGGCTATTGAGTTAACGGGTTTTCAATTATCAGAAGCACAACCTTTGGCAGTTGGGTTAGAAACTCAAGCAGAAAATTCTCAGGCTTTGCTAGAGGCGGTATTATCTTGGACTGGTGGACAGCCATTTTTAACGCAGAAAGTTTGTAAATTACTTCTCAAGCATAATAACTCTGCATCAATCCGAAATCGTACTGAGTGGGTAGAAACTATAGTTAGAGATAAGATAATTAAAAATTGGGAAACTAAGGATGAGCCAGAACATTTAAAGACGATTAGAGACCGTATTTTAAACAGCAAACAATGGCTTAGTCGCTTATTAAGAATATATCAGCAAATTTTGCAACATGATGAGATTGCTGCTGATGATAGTCTGGAGCAGATGGAACTCCGCTTAACAGGTTTGGTAGTTAAGCAATCTGGTCAACTAAAAGTTTATAATCGGATTTATAAATCTGTTTTTAACCTGGATTGGGTGGAAAGACTGTTAGCAAATCTCCGCCCTTATAACGAAAGCTTAAAAAGTTGGATAGCTTCTGATTATAAAGATGAATCGCGACTGTTGCGGGGTCAGGCGTTGCAAGATGCTCAAACTTGGGCGGCCGGTAAAAGTTTAAGCGATTTAGATTATCAGTTTTTAAATGCCAGTCGGGAATTAAAAAAACGAGAAATTGAACAAGATTTAGAAGCACAGAAACAGGCTAATCAAATTTTGAATGAAGCGAATCAGACCCTAACCAAGGCACAGCAAAAGGCATTAAAGATTAGGACTGTGACTTCGGTTTTTGCTGTGGCTGCTATCTTAATTTCAACTGGGGCAACTGTTTTTGCCGGGAAGCAAGTCACTCAAGCTAATAATTTATCAAATACCATCCAGGAAAGTGCTTTTTCCAATCAATCATTTATTTCTGGACAGAC
>NZ_JAUBQR010000086.1:9640-24905 GCF_036701385.1 Microcoleus sp. Pol12B4
GTCACTCAAGCTAATAATTTATCAAATACCATCCAGGAAAGTGCTTTTTCCAATCAATCATTTATTTCTGGACAGACCTTTCAAGCACTGCTGGAAGCATTGAAAGCCGGAACAACATTAAAAAAACTAGATGCTTCAGCCAACACGACAAGAGACATCAAAGGACAAGTGATGGGTGCGCTGCAACAAGCAGTTTCCGAAGTAAAAGAGCGCAATAGTTTGGAAGGGCATAGCAGTTCGGTCTATCGCGTAGCCTTTAGTCCCGATGGCAAGACATTGGCTTCTGCTAGCCATGACAACACCATCAAATTGTGGAACCTGCAAACCCAAAAACTGATCGCTACCCTCTCCGGGCATAACGATTGGGTCAGAAGCGTCGCCTTTAGTCCAGATGGCAAGACTTTGGCTTCTGCTAGCGCCGACAAGACCATCAAACTGTGGAACCTGCAAACCCAAAAAGTGATCGCTACCCTCTCCGGGCATAGCGAGTCGGTCAGAAGCGTCGCCTTTAGTCCAGATGGCAAGACTTTGGCTTCTGCTGGCGATGACAACACCATCAAATTGTGGAACCCGCAAACCCAAAAAGCCATCGCTACCCTCACCGGGCATAGCAAAGAGGTCTATAGCGTCGCCTTTAGTCCCGATGGCAAGACGTTGGCTTCTGCTAGCGATGACAACACCATCAAACTGTGGAACCTGCAAACCCAAAAAGCCATCGCCATCCTCACCGGGCATCGGAATTGGGTCAATAGCGTCGCCTTTAGTCCAGATGGCAAGACTTTGGCTTCTGCTAGCGCCGACAAGAGCATCAAACTGTGGGACGTGCAAACCCAAACAGCGATCGCTACCCTCACCGGGCATAGCAATTCGGTCAGTAGCGTCGCCTTTAGTCCAGATGGCAAGACTTTGGCTTCTGCAAGCTATGACAACACCATCAAACTGTGGAACCTGCAAACCAGATCCACCCTCACCGGGCATAGCAAAGAGGTCAATAGCGTCGCCTTTAGTCCAGATGGCAAGAGTTTGGCTTCTGCTAGCGCCGACAAGACCATCAAACTGTGGAACCTGCAAACCCAAAAAGCGATCGCGATCCTCACCGGGCATAGCAAAGAGGTCAATAGCGTCGCCTTTAGTCCAGATGACAAGAGTTTGGCTTCTGCTAGCGCCGACGGTACCATCAAACTGTGGAACCTGCAAACCCAAAAAGCGATCGCTACCCTCACCGGGCATAGCCGTTCGGTCTATAGCGTCGCCTTTAGTCCAGATGACAAGAGTTTGGCTTCTGCTAGCGGTGACAAGAGCATCAAACTGTGGAACCTGCAAACCCACAAACTGATCGCTACCCTCTCCGGGCATAGCAGTTCGGTCTATAGCGTCGCCTTTAGTCCAGATGGCAAGAGTTTGGCTTCTGCTAGCGCTGACGGTACCATCAAACTGTGGGACGTGCAAACCCAAAAACTCATCGCTACCCTCACCGGGCATAGCAAAGATGTCAATAGCGTCGCCTTTAGTCCAGATGGCAAGATTTTGGCTTCTGCTAGCGATGACAACACCATCAAACTGTGGAACCCGCCAACCCAAAAACTCATCGCTACCCTCACCGGGCATAGCGATTGGGTTTATAGCGTCGCCTTTAGTCCAGATGGCTTAACTTTGGCTTCTGCTAGCGGTGACAAGAGCATCAAACTGTGGGACGTACAAACCCGAAAAGCGATCGCCATCCTCACCGGGCATCGCAATTGGGTCTATAGCGTCGCCTTTAGTCCAGATGGCAAGACTTTGGCTTCTGCTAGCTATGACAACACCATCAAACTGTGGACTTCAAGGTCTTGGGATTTTGATAAACTGATGGCATTAGGCTGCGAGTCAATAAGTGATTATCTCAAAAACAACCCGAAAGCGACAGCAGAAGATAAACAGATGTGTTCTGATTACCTCAACCAAAAGTCCATCAAAAACGACTAGGCAAAAACAGCCCGCGAGCAAAATGCGCGCACTACATTTTTTTCACCACCACTTCCACCTTTTCCGTCGTCCATTCCTCACTGGCATCAGTCACAACCCTAATATTGCGCTGCGGGTTATCTTCATCCACAACCGCCGCCAATAATTCTCCCAACGCAGTAGTAGGATTTTTATCACCAATTCCTGGACGAGGTTGGTCTAAGGGTGGCAACTCTAATAACTCAAAATTCGTTGCATCCACAGTCGCAAATACTTTAATGACATCTACTCCTTCCTGATAATTTTTGGGTAATTCCATGTCTAAGCGCTTTTCTCTGGATTGTCCACGATCTACAACTTCGTAAGGCGCACCTTCAGGATAGAATTTGACAATACTCAAATCCGCCTGAAGTATCAAGGCAGAAATATTTAAAGTGCGATTGGATTCATTGTGAATTCGCACGATAACTCGTTCGCCTACTTCCAATACAGGAACATTACCATCAGCATTCAAAACTACCTGTTCGCGTTTTACTGATTTAATCAGTTCCACCTTAAGTTTCCCATTTAACGGAGCAAAAGCATCCTCATTATCCAGATCCAAAATAGTCTCATATCTGGCAACATGGATTAAGCGATCTATTAGCTTTTTGGTAGCTTCAGGTTCATCGACTTTGATCGGAAACAGAAGATTTTTGATAGGTTCTTTATTCGCATCCCAAATCCAATATTCCCCTTCATAATTCAGAGAAATAAAATAATCCACATTCTCATCTTTCTCTGCTTCCGAACAGAATTCTATCCAGCGATGACCTTCAACTTGCTCTTTTTTTGCTTTGAGGATATCTGGGAGCATTTCCACATTTACACCCGAAATTTGCGGTAACGGGTCAGGCAGAATAACCCGAACTTTCCGAATTTGTTTCAACCCTGGACTCAAATAGACAGCAGGGGAACCAATTTCAATCATTCCTTCTGCTAATTTATGATTGATTGTTCTGAAACCAAATAGCTGTGTTACTTCTGCCCAACAGTCGGATGCTCCCAGTTCTACTACTTTAACCGTAGCAATGCGCTGTTCGCTGTCCTCAAAATTCCGCGTCCCGAATCGAAAAATATCGAATTCTGCCCCTTTTTTAAGGCCGCTAGCTTCACCCATTTGCAATTGGACTCGGTTTTTGGTAATATCTACTTTCATCACCGGAGCGTTACGGCTAGCAACGACAGATTGACCGCCCAAAAAAGAGCGATTTGTCTCGCCAATCAACATCGGTGTTTGTCGTGGAAAGTCATTGTGAACTAGATTAGAAATGCGATCGTATAAGTTGTTAACAGGAATCTCTGTCCCGTATTCTCGCAAAGCTTTTAGTAAATAATAAGTTAAAGCGCCGTTGCGTTCCGTCCCTTCAAAAACCTTTTCATAAGCAAATTCCTGATCCCCACAAGCTGCTATTAAGGTATAACCTTTCGGTTCGGGTAACAAACCATTGACAACGGTAATATTGCGACTATTTTCTGTTGAAGTTTGCCAATTTTGGGCTAATTCCTGAAGCGGTGCGACTAAACTATCCGTAGGTCGAGGAGTGGTGTCAATAAAACCTTCACCGCGAATCCGGTCATCTCCGCTCATTTCTCTAGTTGCGCCACCGGAATGACAGCTATCGAGTACGAGGGTTACAACTAACTCTTTTGCCACCATTTCTTCCAGGAGTTTAGCCAACTCCAAATCGCGCAAATAGCGTGAGTTTGGTTGACCGATATCGCAGGGAACTAAGGCTTCATCTAAACCCATAGAACCCTTGAGGCTTTCAAAAATTGTTTTCGCCCGTCCCCCGTGTCCGGAGTAGTGAATATATACTCGGTCTTGAGGTTGGGCTTTGGCGGTTAGTTCTTTGAATTTGGCGACGATATTTTCATAAGTTGGTAGGAGTTCCGGGGGTTCTTGGGGTTGGTTGGGATTGTCGGAAGCAGTCGCGGTGAGTTTAATAATTTGGTCGGGTGTGAGGTTGAAGGTGTCTTTTAAATAGGTTTCGACGTTGTTAATATCTCGCACGCATCCCCGCAAGTTTTTGTAGTAGTTACCTTCTGGTAAGCGATGGGGGAAGTAGTAATTGATACCGATGAGGAGGGCGTAGAAGTTGGGGGTTTGGTTTGTCATGGTTGTTGGTGGGTAAGGGTTTGGGTAAAGTTTGATTTTTATATAGGAGTAAACTGGGGGTTTTTATGCAGTTTTTCCTCTAAAATTATCAAAGCTTCTTGCATAAGTCTCTGTTAATTTCCTGGGCTTCTTCATCTTTAGGATTAGGCTTGAGGTAATTGTCTATAAAATTGCAGCCCTCCTTAACTAAATAATCAAAATCCCACCTCCACAGTTTCACGGTGTTGTCATAACTGCCTGTTGCCAGCCGTTTGCCATCAGGGCTAAAACTGACAGCGGTAACCGAGTCTTTATGCCCACTGAGGGTTTTAATTTCCTTACCTGTGGTGGTATCCCACAGTTTCACAGTATTGTCAGCACTGCCAGAAGCTAGCAGCTTCTTGCCATCGGGGCTAAAACTAACATCCCAAACCCAGTATGTATGCCCGCTGAGGGTTTGAATTTCTTTGCCCGTGGTGGTATTCCACAGTTTCACAGTTCTGTCATTACTGCCAGAAGCTAGCAGCTTGCCATCAGGGCTGAAACTGACAGCCTTAACCACGCTTGTATGCCCGCTGAGGGTTTGAATTTCTTTGCCCGTGGTGGTATCCCACAGTTTCACAGTGGTGTCACTACTGCTAGTTGCCAGCCGCTTGCCATCGGGGGTGAAGCTGATCCCCAAAACCAGGTCTCTATGACCATTGAGGGTTTGAATTTCTTTCCATGTGGAGGTATCCCACAGTTTCACGGTTTTGTCAGCACTGCCAGAAGCTAGCAGCTTGCCATCAGGGCTGAAACTGATGACCCAAACTGCGTTTGTATGTCCGCTGAGAGTTTGAATTTCCTTGCTGGTGGAGGTATCCCACAGTTTCACGGTTTTGTCAGCACTGCCAGAAGCTAGCAGCTTGCCATCGGGGCTAAAACTGACACCATTAACTCGGTCTTTATGCCCAGTGAAGGTTTTGATTTGTTCGCCTGTGGAGGTATCCCACAGTTTTACAGTTTTGTCAACACTGCCAGAAGCTAGCAGCTTGCCATCGGGGCTGAAACTGATAACCCAAACCCAGTTTGTATGCCCGCTGAGGGTTTGAATTTGCTTGCCTGTAGTGGTATCCCACAGTTTTACAGTCTTGTCAGCACTGCCTGTTGCCAATCGCTTGCCATTAGGGCTGAAACTGACGCCACAAACCCCCTTTGTATGCCCAGTGAGGGTTTGAATTTTCTTGCCGGTGGTGGTATCCCACAGTTTCACAGTGGTGTCACTACTGCTAGTTGCCAGTATCTTGCCATTGGGGCTGAAGCTGACGCCACAAACCAGCTTTGTATGCCCAGTGAGGGTTGTGATTTGTTTGCCTGTAGTGGTGTCCCACAGTTTCACAGTTTTGTCACCACTACCAGAAGCCAGTATCTTGCCATTGGGGCTGAAGCTGACGCTATTAACATCGTTTGTATGTCCGCTGAGGGTTTTAATTTCCTTGCCTGTAGTGGTGTCCCACAGTTTTACAGTCTTGTCATAACTGCCAGAAGCTAGCAGCTTGCCATCAGGGCTAAAGCTGATGCTCCTAACCTCGTTTCCATGCCCAGTGAGGGTTTTGATTTGTTTGCCACTTTGGGTATCCCACAGTTTCACTGTATTGTCAGCACTACCAGTTACCAGCAGCTTGCTAATTGGGCTAAAGCTGATGCTTCTAACCTCTTTATGCTCAATGAGGGTTTTAATTTCCATGCCTGTGCTGATATTCCACAATTTCACTGTATTGTCAACACTGCCAGTTGCCAGCAGCTTGCTATCTGGGCTAAAGCTGACGCTTCTAACCTCGCCTGTATGGCCGGTGAAAGTTTTGATTTGTTTGCCACTTTGGGTATCCCACAGTTTCACTGTATTGTCAGCACTGCCAGTTGCCAGCAGCTTGCCATTGGGACTGAAACTGACAGCCAAAACGCTATTCGCGTGTCCGCCCAAAGTATTTGGTGCTGCCACATTGGAAACTGTATTTAATAATGACAGCTCTACTTGGGTGCGGGTATCAGCATCTACCCAAGGTGTGCGTCGCATTTGTACAACTGCTTTTAAACTTGTTTTGACAGCTTTTGGCTTATCATTCAAATTGGAATATTGAGCCAGAGCATTAATTTCAGTCATAGCAGCATTCCGCCAACCAACACTAGCGACTCCTGTTAAACTCAAAGCTATCAACGAAAAACCACTTAGCCCGATAATTGTCAGTTGCCTTCGGCGTTCCCGCACCTGTCTCTCTCTATTCCGTTCTTTAACGCTAACCTGAATAAAATCTCGCTCCTCCTGCGTCATCTCACCGGCACGTTGACGCAACCAATCTTCTGCCACAGTCAACGACGCACCCCGTAATAACCCTTCAGCATCATGGTTGTTATTTTTCCACTCTTGTAATGCCACCTTCAGCCTTTCTTGCCAAGTCCGAAACTGACGGTTTGCATTGATCAACTCGCGTAGCGTTCCCCATTCTCGAATCAGTGCTTCATGCACCACTTCTACTGTATCTTGCGGTTCTTGCCGGCCTGTGACTACCAAACGCGCTTGATATCCTGCTAAATAACTGACCAAATTCCAGTTATCTTCCCCCACTTCCGCACGGGTAGCAATGCGCCTGGTGTCTTCTGTTCCTTCCCCCGGACGCACTAATTGCACAAAAATTCGCTGTGCCTGCTTTTTATCTATTTCACTCAATTGTTGATAAACCTGTTCCGCATGATTAGCAATAGCTTTTTTCACCCCGCCAATTTCTTCATAAGCTTGGTGAGTTAATTCTCGGTTTATTTGCTTTTCCCACAACCGAGTTAAGGCAAATTCTAATAAGGGTAAATTCCCCGGTTCTTGCCCCACATCATCAAGAATGCGTTGGGTTAATTGTGCTTCTAATTCTACTTCCAATTTTTGAGCAGGTAATTCAATAGCTGCCTGTAATTCTTCCCGCTTCATCGAACTGAGTAACTGTGGAGTAAACTCTTGCAAAGCATCCCGCAACGGACGATAAGAAAGTACATAACCGTAAAAGTCAGCGCGTAGCGTCAAAACTAATGTAATATTTTCTTGACCAATCGCCGTTAGCAACTCATTAGCAAAACGTTCCTGTTCTTCCTTTACTTGACAAAGGGTGTACAGTTCCTCAAATTGGTCGGCCACTAACAACAAGCGTTTATCTGGGTTACGCTCTAAAATGCGAGATACAACTTGCTGTAAAGTGATTCTCCCATTTTGTAAGTCGCCGGCTAATCCTACCGCTTCCCGCAATTGTTGAGTTTCACCCGCTTCTGGTTCTAATTGCCGCACTAAGGCAGAAGCCAAAGGCAAAAACGGTTCTTTTCCGGGACGAAATGATTCAATTAACCAATTTCCTTCTTTTCGCAATTTGGGAATTAATCCTGCATACACCACAGAAGACTTTCCACTTCCACTTGGCCCAACGACAGCTACCAAGGGCTGCTTGTGGGTTACTTCCACTAAGTTATTGACAAATTTTTCTTGCCCAAAAAAGAAGTCTGCATCTTCTTCTTTAAATGCAGACAATCCTTGGTAAGGGTTAGGCGGAATCACATCTTCAAAAGCAATTATACCGTCATCAATCGGAGCATCTATTAAGTTCTTTTTCTTAAAAACAGGAGTTTCATGCTCTAGGAAACTCATCATCTGCGAACGCCCTAAGTCGTAGGCTTCTTCAATTTCATATCCTGCGGCAATCCCATCATAAAATGCCACCGCAAAGGCGACGGCTGCTTTATCACCCACGGCTCGATTCATGCCAATGACATAATTAACGTATTGGCTAATTGCCTCCGCCTGTACTTCGGAATAACAAGCATTGAGAATTACACAATCTACACCTTTTTTGGCAAACAATTTAAACATACTGGCGAGGGCGTTTGTCTGCACCAGCGCCATTTTTCCGGTATCGTCTTCTAGGACAATTCCATCGGCTCCAGCACCATGCCCGCAAAAGTGCACTATGTTGGGTTGATAATCTAAAATAGCTCGGTAAAAGTCACGGGAACGCACGGCCCATTTTTGTTCTAATTTATACTGATCTCGCTTATTTGCCCGTCGCAATCCTTCGTCAATTTCCCGGATCTCTTGCTCCAATCGCAGGGGAGCGGTATTGGTGGGATTGGCTGCCAGAATTAAAATTGTTTTGACTGTGTTGTTGTTAGTCATGAACTCGGGAATTGCTCGGGTTTTCTGGAGCTTTTACTTCTGTTTGCTTAAGGAGAGTTCTTTTACTTAAACTGATAAAGGTCTTTGTATTTCTATACGGTTCAGTCTTAGTATACCAAACTGGCAATAAAATCTTTGATGTGCGTTAAGTAAGTTTACACAGTCCCAGAATGTGAAGCTATCATAACCAGTGGGATTGATTTGCTTGAGTTCTTCAACAAATTTAACTGTGTTTGCTTTATTTCCGGTTCGATAGTAACTTTCTGGCGATTTAAATGTTACATACTTAGCAGCAGTTTTATGGGACGATCGCACTTTTTTAAAGAATGGTTAAGATTGCCGATGTGTAGCTAGGCATTCGTTAAGCTATTATATTGACGGGTTTTTACTCATCAGCTTCGCAGGTAAAGGATAATCAGCAATATTCTAGTTAACCATAGTCGGGAGACAAGTAATCATGGCAGAAATTGAAGTTATTGTAGAAAGTTTGTGGGAACTTGATGAGGATCAGCTAGCAGCACAAATTGGCGATCGCGCTCAAGCCATAGAGGATGATGCGGCTGGACGTGGAACAACAGGGATAGACCCAGCTTCCCTGGATTCTATTGATGTGAATGTTGCCGCTAGAGCATCGATCGATCTCAGGTTCCTAGAAGCTGGCCAGCGGTTGTTCGATCGCGTAAACCCCTTAGTTTACGAGCTGATGTGCAAACCCCTAGGAAACGATCCACAGACTCAGAAAATCCTCGATGAAGCGATCGGCCAGAATTACACTAAAGCTGCTGGGATGTTAAGTCCTGTTCTAATCTCTGGACTGGGACTTGCTCCTGCTATTGCTACTCTCCTCGCTACCTTGATTATCAAAAAGATTGCCAATTATAGCGCTACTTCAATTTGTGACAATTGGAAGCAAAACCTGCCCAAACCCACAAGCTGAGCTATCAACGGAACTTCCACCGAAGGCGGAGGAAGTTCTGTTCCAGGTTTGGTGAACTCGATCGCGCTAAGACCTCAAGCCATTTGTTCGCGGGTTTTGAGAGCGACAATTCCGTCCGGCTTCAAACCTTTTTTCTGCTGAAATTCCTTGACGGCTGTATCTGTTGCCGGCCCAAATTCACCATCAACCCCAACTACAACGCCAGCCTTTTTCAAGCCTTCCTGAAGCTTGATTACATCTGAGCCTTCCATTCTGGGCATCGCCAAGCGCAACGTTCTGGGCTTGTCATCCCACGGCGCTTTAGCAAACCCTTGAGCAGGCGATCGATTAAGTGCATCCTCGGTTTGGGGGCCAAAGCCACCATCCTCGCTAATCTTTGCATCCGGGTTGTTCTGATTCCAAAGCTGCTGAAATGCGAGTATTGAGTTAGTGCGAAGATCGATCGTCCCGTCGCCTATGTAGTCGAAGTGAGGCGGATCGCCCGGTAATGGCTGCCAGCCATATTGCATCAAATAAGATTCCCAGCCTCTGGCATCTTCAATGTCGAGCGCTAGCCCTGTTTGGTGATTGCTGGTGCCTGGTGGCGCTACAGGATTAGAGTTGTTGAAGCGATCGTTATACAATAACATTTGCTGGGCGATCGTGCGGTAAGCAGAGTTCACCTCCATCGTTTGACCTCGATCTTGAATGGCTCTCTGAAGTGCCTCTTTTGCCGAGGTTTGTACGTAGGGAAAAGCTGCATCCAGCAAGTCTACATTAAGGTCATCAAAACTGACAAAGGCATCTGGCATCATCAGTTGTAATTGATAAATCAACTGTTGAGATAAGCCATTTACCACCGCAGTCGAAGACATGGGGGCATCTTGGAGCAATCCTGGGAAACTGCCTCTAACTTCCAACATATCCCGTTGGACAAATTCTTCACAGGCTTCGATAATTACAGGTTGATTAAATACAATGTCGCTTGAGTTAGTCATGGTTTTATCCAATCAATTTGAATTTGGTCAGTCCTGGATTCATAAACTCTATCCGTAGGCGATGCACACCGCACCTTACCTCCACAGAGCTTGTGAAAATTACTTAATTGTGTCAGTCTAATTGGTTACACAATCGATTTTATAGTCCCAATTCTTTGCGTGTGTGGACACCGACAACACCATCCGCCGTTAGGCTTTTTTGCTGTTGAAACTGTCGCACAGCACGATCGGTGTCTTTACCAAAAACGCCATCTGCTGAAACATTTATTCCTGCTGCGATCAGCGCTTCTTGCACTTGACGCACATCCTCACCTTGCATTATTGGCTCGGTAAGTGTGAGAACCCGAACTTCAGGCATTCCTAAAAACAGAGCTTGCTCGGCCAAGCGCCTGCGTGTCAGCCCTGGCCAGGGTTCACCATTGACTTTATTCCACACAGGAAACTGATTGGCTGCTCCTTGATAATCTCCGTTGTTCAATAGCTTCAGAAGAGTTGAACCTCCAAAACCTTCAGTTCCTGGGCCCACATTGAAACAAAAGCAAACCAGTGCAGAAAACTGGTTGTCATCGATCTCAACTTCAACGGCATCCTCAACATAGGATTCAAACTTTTCTAAATCTTCCCTCAGCAATTCTTCTGCTTGCGTTTGGCTAATAGTCAGTTCTGGATAAACATCATCGCCCGTGTGTCCGTAACCAATTGTCCAAACTCCACCGCCATCATCATAAGCAGTGAGTTCACATCCTTCAAAGGTAGTGAGAAGCTTGAAACCTTCTTGATTGATATGCTTTGAACCTCTGCCTTCTACCACATCAGGAGGTTGTTCGTCTGGAGGATGAATATGATATGTTTTAGCCACACTGAAGCTTAAAGCATCAATTAATGCTTTTACTTGCCCATTAGTCTCCGTGACTTTAATAGCTAGGTCGTCTTTGATTTCGTATACGCGACCATCGCCGAAGAGTTCCAACAATCTTTTTGGCATTTGAGTTTTTCCTTTTTACAAGGTAGGTTCATTCAAAAGAGGCACCTTGAAGATCCGAACGCAAAACTTTTGGCTATTTTGAAAATGAGCGAAAAGACTCTATTAATTAATGATTTCGATCAAAAGTCTTAGCTTGACGGGTAATTTGGTTATTATATAGGTCTGTTCCACACTAATGTTCGCGATTGGCGCAAACCTTTACAAAATTTAATTCACCTTGACAATCGGCTTACCGAATATCTCTGATTCACTACGCGCAGTTTTGGCTCATATTCCGCAGATCTAACTCATCTTATTGCAATAGTCCGGGCTGTTTTTAATTCGCAGTCTGAAACCAGGGATTTCCGGGAAAGTAACTCGATATGTAAAGCTACCATCAAAAAAGCGATCGCTTCGTCAGGACTTACGCAAAAAGTGCTTTGACTCGCCGCGAATTATAGGGGCTTCAGTCCTCGGATTTTATGAGGACTGAAGTCCGAACGATCGAACCAGTTTTACTGTTCTTAGCTACACAATGTAAGGAGAATCGATCGCCTTTGCCCGATTAATCGCCACCAATGTCTGGTAAATCAAAGCCGAAATCTCAGCGCGGGTAATGTCCCGAAGCGGCGAAAGCCAATCGCGGGAAGGATAATTAACCACAATCTTCAAAGCAGTTGCTGTGGCGATCGCACTCAAAGCATAATTAGGAATTTGAGAACGATCGATGTAAACTTTCAAAGAATCAGGATTGCCGCCCTTGAGTTCCAAACCGTTAACCAAAGACACGATCGCGTCAGCCTTAGTCAAATTCTGATTCGGGCCGAACTTCAACCCCGGAAACCCCGCCAAAAACCCCCCCCGATTTGCCCGTTCGATCGCACTTCTCGCCCAAAAAGTAGCAGAAACATCAATAAAATTTGTAGCCGGCACCCTCGGAATCGGACTAAATGCACTCACCAACAGCGCCGCATATTGAGCACGGTTTAAACTGTCATCAGGCCGAAAAGAACCGTCAGGAAAACCGCTAATTATATTCGCCGCAGCCAAAGCTTCAATAAACTTCTGTGCCCAATGTCCAGAAATATCGCTGAACACCGCACCCCCGATATTCGGATTGCCGCCGCCCTTTCTCACCGCAGCTTGCACAGCTTTAAAAGCATTCACTTTCCCGTAACCAAACCAATCGCTGCGGCCGTTGTTAGGATCGTAATTTCCCATGCGATTGCCCAACTGGGGATCGGGATCGGGATCGACAATTTTTTCAGCAGTTTGTTCGAGAATTCCCCGCACTTCCCGCGCCGTCAAACGGGGGTTAGCCGAAAGTATCAACCCTGCAACCCCAGCGACTACTGGAGTGGCGCTGGAAGTACCGCCAAAAGTATCAGTATAGTCCCCCCAGTCGTAGCCCCGATCGCCCACTCGATCGGCAGTAAACACCCCCAAACCGGGCAAATACTGCGTCACCTCCGGCGGCGTGCCGATATATCCGGTTTCTGGCAACCAAGTTCCCGGCGGCGCGTTGTTGCTGGGGGCGCAAACCGAGATGCTGGTGCCCCAATTGCTGTAAGCTGCTTTTTTGTTGAGGGAAGTGGAAGCGCTGACGGCAATTACGTCGGGGTGGACGGCAAATCCGTTTAGCCATCTAGTTTGACCCTCCACGACGTTGTTGGGCCAGTTTTTCTCGTTAACAGTACCGTTGACTGGGCGGTTGGCATTCCCCGCAGCGAACAGAATAACGCAGCCTCTGCCCCCCCGCCCTTGGGTTGCTGCTTTGGTGATGACGGCACTCTGCCGCAGGGAAAGCGGATAGTAAACTGCAGCAGGCCCCCAACTGCAAGAAATGACGGCGGCCCCTTTTTCGATCGCCCAATTAAATATTTTTTCGACAGAATTGTCATCGAGAAAACCCGTGGTACGAATGGGCATCAGGGCGCAGCCGGGGGCGACGCCCACAATGCCTTTGCCGTTTTCTTCAGCAACGGCGACGCCGGCGCAACTTGTGCCGTGGTTGTCTGAGTCCGCTACGGGCATCGGGGAAGTATCGCCGTCTTTTAAATCGATGGGTGAGACGATTTTGCCTTGGCCTTGAAAATCTGGGTGGGTGATGTCAACTGAATCGTCGGCGATCGCAATTACGATCGATCGAACTCCGCGAGTCATGTTCCAAGCTGGTTCTGCATAAATTTGAGCACCGCCGACAAGTTCGTTGCCGCCTTTGTTATTGAGATACCACTGTTTGGGATAAAGCGGATCGCGGGGCGTGTAATGCTGCTGCGTCTCTACTAAAATGTTGGGTTCAGCGATCAGAACTTCTGGATATCTTGTCAGGCGGTTGGCAATTTTGACCGGGTTTTCTGTTGCTTGTTTGGTGACTTCGCAGACGAAAGTGTTGGGAATTCCTTCTACTGGCCGGACTATTTTTAAAGCTGCTGCATTGGCGATCGTCTTTCGCGATTGTTCATCTACTTGTTCGCCAAATTGAATCGTAATTTGGTCGGTTAAATAAAAGAATGTACTCGGATTGTTCGCGGGGCAATAGACGTGGCTGGCAAAAGCTACGGCATCGCTGGCGCGGGCTGCTTGCATTGCTGCTTCTAGGCGATCGGGTGCAACGAGATATTCTTCGAGATCACTTTGGGCGATGCGGCGGTTAAGTTTTGCCCCATTTGTTGCAGCCCAATCGTTTGAGGCTGATGCTGTTGATGAGGGGCGGACTGTAAAGCGATCGTCCGCTTTTGACAGCAGCAATTCATCGCCGCCGCGCTGCAAAATCACTGCCAGACTTTCATCTGGGACTCCAATTCCTTGATAATTTTGGAGACTGTCGGAGGTGGGTTTGCTTGGTTCTAGCATCAGAAATGTTCCTGTTTAATTTGGATGTAGATTTATCACACATATTTATAAGCTGTCAGGGAGGTTTTTGCCATGAGGGGTTTGAAACTGTAACTAACAGCGGTAGGGTGCGCCATAAGCACCTTCTATCACTCCATTAGTACCCTTCTGCTGGGACGAAAGTTTGTCTAGTAGCGGTTTCAACCGCCGATTTTTCTCTTGTTCTTCGATCGCGACGAGTTAGTCAGATAAACACACCAGGATTAACATTAAAAAATTCTCCCAGCGCCTTAGCTTGGGCTTTGCTAATCGCCCGTTTACCATTAATCACCTCAGAGACTACTCCTTTGGAACCAATCACGCTCACTAAATCGGCTTGTTTTAGTTCGCGAACTTCGATTAGGTGTAATAAAATATCCCTGGGAGTCGCTTCTGGAATTGGGTAATATTTGGCTTCGTATTCTTCGATCAACAGCGCCCAGAGGCTCAGTAAAGTTTCTTCTTCTACGGTTAATTCTTCCTGGGACATTAGGGATTCGACTTCCGCGAGGGCGAGATCATAATCTTCTTCGTTCAGGATGGGCTTAGGCTGCGATTTCGCCAATAGTTGACCGTAAGCTGTTCTTTCAATTGTGATATTCATGGTTCATTCCATTTTTGAATTAGACAGGGAGCTGAACGTAGAAGGTGGGTGTTTGTTTCTCGGTATCATACTTTTGGCGTTTGGGGTGAATGTTTGGGATTTGTTGAATGCGTCAGGGAATCGGCACGGATTTCCCGATATATTTAGGTGAGAAATTAACCTAGTTGTTCTTGGACTTCATCTCGATCGTTCCAGTTAATTTTGCTATATTCGGCATGGGTTAAAATTTTTTTGAAAAATATAATTCTGGTTTTATAGTTAATTTGTACAATTAATCGATACTGATTGCCTTTAATATTAAATATGGTATATCCATAGACTTGATCGACCGATCGCGAATATCCGTTTCGCACTTCTTCTAGGGATTGCCAATCGTTGTCTTTGATTAGCTGGTACCAGGATTCGATCGCACTCTGGGCATCCGGGTATGGTTCGATCGCACTCTGCTGATTTTTCTTAGAAATCAGTCTCATAGATCGTTTCTCAACTACAATCCTATGTTCTCATTTTGAGAACACTTAGTCAATTCCCTACTTTGATTTTTCCAAGAGAGGCTTTTTCGCGCACCCTTTGACATTTCAACAAATTTGGTTTACACTTAGCCGGTTGCGATCGCCAATGGTAAGATCGGCTCAAGCT
>NZ_JAUBQR010000087.1:0-24878 GCF_036701385.1 Microcoleus sp. Pol12B4
CTTTAAGTCGGGGAGTTTTTCCATTCCTTTATCTAATGTCTATCTCCTCTTCTTGTCAAGGGGGTTGAGCAATTACGTTTATTACTTAAAAACTACTGGCAGAATACCAATTTATAGAAACCGGTATTGTAGGGAAGAACACAGATTTTGAGAAAAAAAGAAGTAGGCGATCTTAAGGCAATTCGAGATTTATATCGTCACAGATGAATGTCGATCGACTATTTCCGCCCGTCACCCTTATTTGGCGGTTCTTCTTGTTGTTGTTGAGGTTTAGCTGTGATGTCAGTTAATTCTTTTTTGTCTGGTTGCGGTGTTTCTTGAGTTGAGTTAGCCATGGAGTTTTGTCCTAAATAGATGCACCGCTTAATTATATCTTTTCCGGCTGCAAAGGTATTGCTGTAAATAGGGAGAGGAAGAGCTAGACAAACAATTCTCATGACAAACGCGAAATTCCCAATTCCCAAATGCCAAAAACCAGAAGTTTCCACCACAAGTACGGGAGAGCCGTTTTTCCTCCAAAGCATCGACTAATAAATTGGTATAAAATAGAAGCTAAGTTATTTTATACTTACCACCCTTAGCAGGATTCAGCCAATCGCAAGCATAACCTTTGGTTTCGGCTAAAAATTGGTTCCAGGGTATCGGTTTTACGGCATCCTTGATTTCGTAAACTATTTGGAATAGACCATCGTCTTTGACTTCTCCAATCCGCACGAACTTAGATAGGTGGTGGTTTACGTTGATAGTAACTTTGCCTTCAGGTGCATCGAAACTTTGACCGTAAGCAGCAGCTTTTACCATTTCGAGGTTATCGGCCGTTTTTGCTTTCTCAACCGCTTGCTTCCAGAGATACACCATAATGTAAGCGGCTTCCATCGGGTCGTTCACAACGCGATCCGAACCATATTTCGCCTTGAACCCTTGCACAAACTTCTCGTTGGCAGGGGTGTTGACGGTTTGAAAATAATTCCAAGCTGCGTAGTGACCCAAAAGATAGTCAATTCCAATCGCTTTGACTTCTTCTTCCCCAATACTGACAGACATAGAAGGATATTTATCGGGATGTAAACCAGAGGTTTGTAATTCCCTGAAAAATGGAATGTTAGTATCTCCATTTAAGGTATTGTAGATAACACCTCCATTTGGTAAAGCTTGCTTAATTTTAGCGATCGCAGACTTGACATCGGTACTGCCCAGAGGAATGTAATCTTCGCCAACGCTTTTACCCCCATTAGCTTTCAGTTGTGCCTTGATGATACTGTTGGCAGTACGCGGAAAAACGTAGTCAGAACCAATGAGAAAGAATTCTTTGCCTTTATGCTTGAGCAACCATTCAACCGAAGGTTCAATTTGCTGGTTAGGAGCGGCTCCCATGTAGAAGATGTTGTTAGAACACTCTTGCCCTTCATACTGCAATGGATACCATAGCAAGTGCTTGTTTGACTCGAATACCGGCTGTACAGCTTTGCGGCTTGCCGAAGTCCAGCAACCAAATACCGTCGCTACGTTGTCTTGCTCAATCAGCTTCTTCGCTTTCTTCGCAAAGGTAGCAGGGTCAGAATTGCCGTCTTCTACAATTGCTTCAAGTTGTTTACCTAGCACACCACCAGCTTTATTAATCTCTTCAATCGCTAATCGTTCCGCATCAACAACACTCTTCTCACTAATTGCCAAACTGCCGCTAAGTGAGTGTAAAATTCCAACTTTGATCGTCTCTCGAAAAGTAGTAGATTCTAAGAGAGAAGTTTTCGGACTACTGCTTGTAGAAGGTTTGGTGCTACAAGCTTTGAGAAATAGACTGGAAGCAACGGTGGATCCAAAAATAATCAATTTACGCCGACCGAACAATTTTGTCATAAATAGGTGTTGTCTAGCTTGTAAAAGGGTAGTAAGATATTGGATCTGCTATATATTTTTCTAAAAGTTAGCAGCGTCTCTACTCCAAGTGGTAATCACAGTTTCCAATTCACCGTGAAGAAAAACAAAACAACGCCACTCATGCACCCGACATATAAGAAAGGATAAATTTTGCGGAAGGTTACATTGATTTGTTTAGAAAGGATTTCTTGTTTGTTTTCATTTAAATAGATGCTCGTACAAGACGTAATTAAACTTAAGAGCAGGGCGAAAACAGTCACACCAAAAACTGCATCGGTCAAAGTAATGTAATTCACAGCAGGAATTTCTTGGGCTAGACTTAATTTGAGGGCGATTGTCGTGAGAATTAGCGTTAAGGTCCCACTCAGTCGGGGAGAGGCAGTAGCGGGAGTTTTAGTTGGGTCAATCCAGGCGACGGCAGCAGCAGCAACAAAAATCACAAATAGCGGAAGAAAAAAGTTGAAAATGATGTACTGCGGTTTATGCTGAATGTCAATCGATACAACTATTTCTGGAAAACCGATCTTGGAATCAAGACGATTAAAACCTTGCGTGCGAGCATCAATCTTTTTCATCGACCAGTGTCCTATGATTTGCTTTGATGGGTTTGGGGAAATAAATTTAAAGTCTTGGAGATCGAACGTGACATTGCTGCGATCGTCAAGGGCAGAACGAATAGCTAGGGTGAGTGTTTCGTCACAGAACGGAAAAGTGTGGATATCTGCATCAAATTTCACAATATCATTAAACTGTTCGTATACTCTCACCCAACCGTTTGGAGCAATGGAGACTGAGCGATTTTGTATTTCTCGTGGTTGAATTTCATGACCAATTGCGAAACTTGGCGACCAGATTTTTCCCAAAATCGACTTGACATCATCACCATTAAATTTTAATAGAGCATTTGTTTGTTTACTGTTGGGAGTGAAACCCAATCGACCATCTTGCCATTCTAGAACGACTTCCGCTGCTATATTGTATGTTTTGTCAGGCAGGCTAATCTGAGATATCGTGTTTAACGCCACATAAACGAAAACAATCGTCGGTTTATAAGGACTGGGTTGGCGCGTCGAATTTGATAGTTCATCTTGCAAAAAATTATCTGCTGGTTTTGTTTGAGCAAATTGTTCAGTGATTTGGCTGACCACCTCCACTTCCGACTCTGATTTTGATAAAGCAATACGATGCCCTCCTTCCATATTCAAGGCATAGGCTTGGTGGGTATGGGCAATGATATACCATACTATTGTTAGGACACAGACTAATATAAACTGGCCGAATGCGAGTCTTTTCATTTCTAATAACTACTTGCTGACTACTATTTGGGTAACTGTTCAGGGGGTGTGACGATCGGAAAATTGAGATCCTAAACAAGTCTTGCATTGCAGTTTGTACCATGCGTTGCTATGACTGTAGTTAAGCGAACGTGTAAAATTTAACTCTAGTGCCTATGCTTAAGCTTTTGTCACATAGTTATAAATTTTCTCGCCTACCTACTTATTCTGCGATTTCCGAACTCTACTAATGGACAGATGTACTTAAAAACATCATTAGTTCTTGGGATATGGCTTTCAAAAGCAGTTTTCGATTGGTTGTTAGAAACAAGTGTTTCCCTGGTATCATATGCAGTTTGAAAGTGTTCTTGGTATGCTGATGCCAACCTAAGAGATCGTCCTGACTAACCAAAGAATCTTGTTCACCACCCCAAGCGGAAATTGGACAGTCCAATGGCTCTTTATTTGAGTAAATATAACTCTGCAAAAGTTGATGGTCTAATCTGCAAATAGACATCAAATACTCCATGAACTGTTTGTCTTCCTGAAGTTCGCGAGGGATTTCTCCTCTTTTCAGAATTCGTTCTTCAAGAAAAGATTTGTCCAGCAACTGATTAGCAGAAGCAACAGCTTGAGGAGCGAAAAATCCACCAACGAGCAAGTGGATTGGGCTGCAACCATACTGTTGGCGAAGTAGATGGGCAACTTCAAAACCAATCAAATTTCCCATGCTGTGACTATAAAAAGCAAAAGGTTTGTCGAGATGGGGAATAAGAACCTGTGCCAGGGTTTCCACAAGTGGCGCAAACTGAGTGAACGGTTGCTCGCTAATGCGATTTTCCCGCCCTGGTAGCTGAATCGGGCAAACTTCAATATCTGGTGGTAGGTGATCTGACCATTCCCTAAATACGGAAGCTGCTCCTCCTAGGTAGTGGAAGCAGAACAGACGCAAACGAGCATCTGGCTTTGACTTACGGTAAGCTATCCAGTTACTTGCAGGCTGTTTTACAACTGAGTGTTTCATTGATTCTGATGCACCTTTTGGTGTCAATTGCTGGGTTAGCTCTTTTGCCAGTTCAACGATGTTGGGATTTTCAAGCAGCTTCCTGGGTGGCAACACAACACTCAAGCTGCTCTCCAACAAATTTCTTAGCTCTATGAGGGTCAAAGAGTCGAGACCCAACTCATTTAATGATTGTCCGATCGCTATTTGTTGACATGAACTCAACCCCAAAACTTTGGCAACTTGCTCTCGAACATGAGCAATTAAAAGTTCCAGGCGTGTTTCTGGACTTACCTGTTGTACTTGACGCAAAAATTCAAGTTGTTTAACTCGCAGTTGCTTGCTTTTCTCTAGCTGCTGCACCTCTTGGCGAGCTAAATCCGAGAATAAAGCTGGGTAAGCATGATTTGGGAATTGCTGGAGATACTTCGACCAATCATACGAAAACACGCCCACTTGTACAGCATTTTGTTCCAGCAACTCTCCCAACACCTGCAATCCCAGTTCGGGGGGAATAATGCCCGAGCCGCTTGCCGCTCTGCGAATTTGGTCGCTACTCGCCAGGTTGGCTGCCATTCCTGTCTCTGCCCAAGCCCCCCAATTGATGCTCAATCCAGGCAGTCCCAATCCCCGACGATAATGGATTAGGGCATCCATGAACGCATTGGCTGCTGCATAGTTTCCTTGACCGCGCGTGCCCAGCAATGCCGTGACTGAGGAAAAACAGACGAAGAAGTCTAGGGGCAAGTTCTGAGTCAAGGTATGCAGATTCCATGCTCCTTCCACCTTCGGAGACATTACCTGAGTAAAACGCTCCCAGTTCTGCTGCAACAACACGCCGTCGTCAAGAACTCCGGCAGCATGAACTATCCCGCGCAGCGATATCCCGCTTGCTTGAATTTCCGCCAGTATCCGAGCTACATCTGAAGGATTAGCAACATCGCCCTTAACAACATTAACTTGAGTTCCAGCTTGTTCTAGTTTAGCGATTGCCTCCTGTACCGTCACACTTACCCCACGACGACCCATTAAAACTAGATGCTTTGCTCCTTGCTCTACCATCCACTGAGCCACTTTCAGTCCCAGTGCTCCCAAACCACCAGTAATTAGATAGCTGCCATTTTCTTGAAGAGAAAACCGCTCCAAAGCAGTTTCTACTTTGTCAGAAGTACGTCGCACTAATCTGGCAACATGACGAATTCCCTGACGGTAAGCAATCTGGTTTTCTGAATCTGGAAACCACAGTTCTTCTAACAGGAGTTGGATGTCGCTTTCCTTGACTAATGGCGGTAAGTCAAGACACGTGCAGTGCAGTTCTGGATGCTCCATTGCCATGGAGCGACCTAATCCCCACACAGGAGCTTGTTGTATTTGCAGGGAACCTAGCGCTGGTTCTACAGCCTGAGCTCCCTGAGTTACCAGCCACAAATGGGGAAGAGTAGACCACCCAGCTTGGATTATCGCTTGCACGAGAGGTAACACGCTGCCACAACCCAAAACTTGAGCATTTTGTAAAGCCGCCAGAGAGTCTGCCTGTGTCTCTTCCAGACTCCACAGGTGAACTACCCCACGGTAAGGAGGTTGACTGTCGCCGACGATATCCTCTAGCAATCGCTGGAAGTCGTTTGGATTGGCAGGATTCAGGCGATAATGCTCTCTCGAAACCTGCTCGTAAGCGAGTCCGACAGAGACCAGGACACAGGACGCGCCCCGTTCTGTCAGCCGTTCGGCGAGCTTGAGCCCAATCCCGGCTGCGCCGGCAAAAATCAGCCAACTGCCCGGTACCTCCGTCGGTAGCGGCTCTGAAGGGCGATCGCTCGGCTGGGGTTGCCAAGCAAACTCGTACAACCAGTCCCCTAAATTCTTGTTTTGGAGACTGCGTAACAATACAGCACGACTTGCTTTGCGACATTCGTATCCAATTACTTCTGCGATTATCAGTCCGTTCTCATCGAACAGAGTGACATCTGCAACCAAGCTTTGAGGATTCGCTCTGTCTTTTTCCCGCTTTTGAGCATGACACCAAAGCTGACTAAAATTACTGGGACGTTTGTAGAACTTAAAGCCAGCTATTTGAAAAGGAACATAAATAGCATCACTACTGGTTTTTTCCTCAAACCAGCATACAGCCGACGATTGAAAACAAGAATCAATCAAACCTGGATGAAGCTGATAAGCACTTAAAGCGTCCTCTGGTAAATCAGGAATGTGCATTTTTACTAAAGCTTCTCCCCCTTTGCGCCAGATCGTTTCCATCCATTGAAACGAAGCTTCAATGTTGAATCCAATCCTCGCAAAAGCTGCGTAAAATTCTTGTCCAGACGTCTCTCGATCGCATCGCTCTTTAATCTCTTGCCAACTCGGTGCTGTAATTGACATTTCTTCAGCGATCCGAACTTTTCCAGTTGCGTGTAACATCCAGGAATTAGTATCATTCTCGTTTTGTTCTTCCCCTGCTTTGAGGCTTACTAGCTGGAAAGAAGTTTCTTCAGCTTCAGGCGTTAGAACCAATTGCACGAGCCGATGACTTTGCTCTAATAGGATCAGAGGTTGTGGTATATACAACTCCTGTATTTCGCAGGAGTGGGTGTCAAAAGCTTCCTTAACTGCCGATAAAACCATTGAAATATGGGAAGCCACACCAACGACTACTGTTCCATATATCTTGTGGTCATTTAGATATGAAGGTCGATCGAGTCTAAATAGGGATTCAAAGCGAATTTCTTGAGAAAATGGTAATCGCAGCCGTTGACCGAGCAGAGGATGATATGAATTGGGTAGCGAAGATGGGGAAGGCGCGATCGCATTTTTTTGTGTCGGTTCAATCCAATAACGCTGTCGCTGCCAGGGATAAGTTGGCAATTCTACCTTGCTGCGGTAATAATCACTGTCAAAACCCGACCAATCTACCTTAAGGCCGCGCACATATAATTCGCCCAAGCTGTGGAGTATTTGCTCCCAGTCCTGCTGTCCTTGACGCAAACTAGGAAGCCAAACTCTCCCGACTTCTGGTATGCACTGACGACCCATTCCCAACAAGATTGGCTTGGGTCCTATTTCCACAAACACTTCAAAACTTTGTCGATCGAGTGTTTCCATACTCGCTGCAAATTTGACGGGTTGGCGGATGTGACGGCACCAATATTCGGGGGTTGCTATTTCAGAGGTGGCCAATTCTCCCGTGACATTGGAGATTAACTTTATTTGCGGTTCCGAGTAGGCGATCGTTTTGGCGACTTGTGCAAATTCCGCTAGCATTGGTTCCATTAAGGGCGAATGGAACGCATGGGAAACTTCTAAGGCTTTGGTCTTCACCCCTTGAGCTTCTAAGGTGGCACAGACATTTTCTATGGCTTGGCTTCTACCGGAGATGACGATGCTCTCTTGACCGTTGACAGCAGCGATCGCAACTTCATCTGTGTAGGGTTGAATTGCCGCTTGCACCTGCGCTTCGGAAGCCAACAGTGATACCATCTTGCCATCAGGCGGTAGAGCCTGCATTAAGCGTCCCCGAGCCGCAATTAGCCTCAGACCATCTTCGAGACTGAATACGCCTGCACTTACAGCAGCTACATATTCGCCAACACTATGACCCATAACGACATCAGGTTCTATCCCCCAGGACTTCCACAATTGCAACAGAGCATATTCCAAGGCAAATAAAGCGGGTTGGGTATATGCTGTTTCGTTGATGGGTGAAGTTTCTCCAGGTTCTGGATATAAGACTTCAAGCAGGGGTTTTTCCAGGTAGGAACGCAGGATTTCGTTACAGCGATCGAGACTTTTGCGGAAGGTAGGCTGAGTCTGGTAGAGTTGCCTTCCCATGTGGAGATACTGGGAACCCTGACCCGTGAATAAAAACGCTATTTTTACAGACTTCTGACTGCTTACTTGTTTGCTTACCAGTCCAACTGTTTCTTCCCCAACCGCAAAAGCACCAAGTTGCTCTTGCAAATGTGCGATCGATTCAGACACTACTGATAAGCGGTAGTTAAAATGGGTGCGCCCGGTATTAGCAGTAAAACAGACATTTGCCAGGGCGATCATCGGATTTTTACCTAAAAACTCCTGATAGCGTTGTGCTAATTCTTGCAGCGCTTTTTGGGTCTTTGCTGATAGAGTTAGAAGATGTAACGGACGCTGGAAAGAAGAATTAATTTCGTCAGTAGCCTTTTGCTCGTCATTTTCCGCAGGTGCTTCTTCCAAAATTACATGGGCATTAGTGCCACCAACGCCAAAGGAGCTAACTCCAGCGCGTCTGGGAGTCCCCTTAGTTTTCCATTCCGACAGCTTCGTATTGACATAAAAAGGACTATTGGCAAAGTCAATATTCGGTAATGGTTGTTCAAAATGCAAGCTGGGCGGAATTAATTTATGTTTAAGTGCTAGGACAGTCTTAATCAGCCCTGCTACACCAGATGCCCAAACCAAATGTCCAACATTTGTTTTCACTGAACCAATTGCACAGAAACCCTTTTTCTGGGTACTGGTACGAAAAGCTTTTGTTAAACCTGCAATTTCAATTGGGTCACCAATAGGTGTTCCAGTGCCGTGAGTTTCTATATAATTAATGGTTTCGGGGTCAATCTCAGCTAAGTTTTGAGCTTCCAAAATCACTGCTGCTTGACCATCGACAGAAGGAGCTGTGTAGCCAACTTTCTTGGAACCGTCATTATTAATAGCTGTTCCTTTGATAACTGCGTGTATGCAGTCACCCGCAGCGATCGCGTCTGTGAGCCGTTTCAAGACCACAACTCCTACACCATCGCCATATACAGTTCCCTGGGCTTTGGCATCAAAAGCGCGACAATGCCCATCGGGAGAAAAAATCATTCCTTGTTGATAGAGATAACCTGCTTTTTGAGGAAACCGGACTGTAACCCCACCAGCTAGAACCATGTCGCATTCGCCTTGCAACAAGCTTTGGCAAGCCAAGTGAACAGCTACTAAAGAAGTCGAACAGGCGGTTTGAACATTGACAGAAGGTCCACAGAGATTCAGTTTGTAAGAAACCCGTGTTGGCAAAGAATCTTTATCGTTTCCAATCCTCATTTGGAAACTGCTCAATGATTGGAAACTGTCAAATGAGTCTTTTAGGTCAGGGTTTGAATAGAGGTTGTTGAGCATATAGGTGCTCATGCACGAACCGGCATAAACACCAATCAAACCCTCGTAAGTTTCTAAATCGCAGCCAGCGCTTTCAATAGCTTCCCAAGCACATTCTAGGAAAATCCGGTGTTGCGGATCTGTGATGGCAGCTTCTTGGTCGGTGAAGCCAAAGAACCGAGCATCAAACAGTTCGGGATCTGACAAAAAGGGGTTAGCTTTAACGTAATTTGATTGACTCAACAACGTCGGGTCGATCCCTGCATCTAGAAGTTCATCGTCAGAGAATTGGGAAATAGATTCCACCCCATTTTTCAGGTTATGCCAAAATTCATCGAGATTGTTCGCCCCTGGAAAGCGACCTGCCATCCCCACAATGGCGATCGCTGACCGATCGACTAAATCAAGTGAATCTAATTCCTGCATCTGCTTGTCCTTAAATTAATTAAATTTATTCGCTAACAACCCTTCGGGTATCCAATGGAGCGTATTCCTAGGGCTGACGACACGCTGCGCTATCAGGACTGAACACATCTATCCCAGTTTTGATTTTTGTCTTCGTTCTCGCTGTTGCTGTAAAGCAGCTTTTTTCGATCGACCCATTTGTACTTTTTCATGGTTTTTGGAGGAATTTAATTGGGGATTTTGCTTGTGGGTTAAGTAGTCAGCTAACAAGTGTATTGTTGGGTATTGATACAGTTCCACAATTGATAGTTGTTGTCCTAATATATTTGACAATTCTAATATGCTTGACAATTTACTGTGAACCTGAGCCATCAGTAAAGAATGTCCGCCCAGTTCAAAAAAATTGTCGTGAATGCCAACATATTCTAAGAGAAGTACCTCTTGCCAAATAGTAGCAATGATTTCCTCTGTGTCGGTTTGAGGTTTTACGTAAGCAGCTTCTAGTTCTGGATTTATAACTTTTCGACTCCGTAGAGCAAGCCGATCTATTTTGCCGTTAGGGGTTAGAGGTAAAGAATCAAGCAGCACAAAGGCAGAAGGCACTATATAATCTGGTAACTTGCGATCGAGGTAGCCGCGCAGTTCTGTTTGGCTAATTTTGGATAAAGATGAATTGGGAACTACATAGGCTACAAGGTGGTTTTCCTTTAGTTCATTCTCTGCTGCTATGACCACAGCTTCTTTAATGCTGGGATGCTGTCCCAGTGTAGACTCAATTTCTCCTACTTCAACCCGCATCCCCCTAATCTTGACTTGAAAATCAGTGCGACCTAATAACTCAATAGCACCATCCGACCAGTAGCGCGCTAAGTCGCCAGTTTTGAATAATCGCTCAAGAGGATCGCTATTGAAAGGATTTGAGATAAATTTGTCGGCATTCAACTCTAAACTGTTGAGATAGCCACGAGCTAAACAAGCACCACCCATATAAAGCTCACCGACTTCTCCTGGTCTAACAAGCTCAAGATTTTCGTCGAGGATATAGACTTGGTTATGGGGATAAGGATAGCCTACGGGTATATAAATGTATCCTCGTTCAGGGTCAAAGTCGTTTGGAACCGAATAAGCACAGTTACCAATGGTTTCTGCTTGACCGTAAACGTTGAAAATGTCTAAGCGCTCTTTAAACAGGTCTCGTAGCTGCTTGTAAATTTGAACTGGCGGTAAGTCACCAGAAAGCACGATCGTGCGTAATTTAGATGTGGTGAGTGCCTCTGTGTGTCTTTGATCGAGAGTTTCTAATGCCTGAAGTCCATAGCGCCAAATTGAGTGTACGCTGTCAACAATAGTTACTCCTTGTTTCTGGATCAGCTCGAACAAACTGATGGGGTTTTTGGTTTGTTCGCTATTGGCAATAATACAGGT
The DNA here is from genome assembly GCF_036701385.1 of Microcoleus sp. Pol12B4. NCBI lineage: Bacteria > Bacillati > Cyanobacteriota > Cyanophyceae > Oscillatoriales > Microcoleaceae > Microcoleus > Microcoleus sp. Pol12B4. The sequence continues at coordinate 11,092 of NZ_JAUBQR010000087.1, forward strand.
GGCTCCTCGATACAGAGGTACCATTAATTGCCTGACTGAGGAAGAAAACGAGAAAGATGCCACATGGAGATAGACATCTTCATGCTGAATTTGCATCACTTGGCTGACTGCTGGAATATAATGCGAGATGTTGGCATGAGTAACTTGTACTCCTTTTGGCTTGCCAGTGGAGCCAGAAGTGTACATGATGTAAGCCAAGTTTTCTATTGTTACCTCGGTGTTAGGTGTTTCTTCACTCTCTTGGGCAATCGTGTCACAATCTGCGTCCAGACAAACGACTTGAATTTCTTCTTGGATAAACTTTTCAACCAGATGCTTTTGAGTCAACAGCAATGGCGCTTTAGTTTCTTTAATAATAAAGTCTAGGCGCTCTTTTGGATAAGCTGGGTCTAGAGGAACATAGGCACCACCTGCTTTGAGAATACCTAGAATTCCTATAACCATGTCTAGGGAGCGTTCCGCGCAAATTCCCACTCGCACTTCTGGCTTTACGCCTCGCTTTTTGAGATAGTTAGCTAGCTGGTTGGCCTTGGCGTTGAGTTCAGGGTAAGTCCAGGACTGCCGATCGCATATCACCGCCACTGCATTAATATTCTGCTCTACCTGTGCTTCAAATAACTGATGGATACATTGATCGTGGGAATAAAGTGATTCTGAGTTATGTGAAGTTTGGCTCAGGGCTCGATCAGAAAAATTAGTCATTCCTGCTAAAATTCCCCTATTGTGTTGAAGTAAACCAATATTATACGTGTTTAGTTGAGATGTCTATTAGACTTCTCCGAAATAAAAATTTTCCAGCAATTGCAGATAGTATAAAGCTGTATCTATGGGTCCGATCGCCTGTATTGGAGGTGGCGTTTACGAACTCGGCGGCCGAGGCGGCCAGTCTTAGGCTATTTTAAGGTGAGTTCCACGATCGCGATCGCGACGGTCAACATAGACGAACTCTTACTCGCGAGCACAGTCACTCACGGTCGCGAGAATGCTCGGAAAGGATACGATCGTCGGCGAGTACCGATTGTATCGAGGGCGCAGAATGACGCTCGCACGCGGGTGACAAATACTCGCTCGATGATGACTGACTACTGACTACTGACTGTTGATACCTAATTTTTGGAAAAATTTAATCTAGATGCAAATTAGTGCTGTTTCTAAACTGCTTGAGGGTTGCAGCCAAACAAATCAGACGATGGGGCAAAAGCATCTTTGTTAAGAATTAAATGCCGATCGCCATCTCGACTAATTAACCCTTGCTGCTGCAATTTTCCCAGCATTCGCGTTACTGTTACCAGAAAGAATTGGTTTAAAGCCTCTCCCTTGTAGGGAGAAATTAAAAGAAGACTATTCATTACTCCAATCCTCTTCCTTCCAGGTAGAGGTCGCTATCAACTATCAACAGTCAACAGTCAACAGTCAACTGAACCGCGTCGTGCAAATCGCATTAGCAATATCTTGATGTGTCAAGCGGATGCTCAAACCAGAGACCTGTCAAAAGTTATGAAACTGCAAAAAATTGGATTGTCGGCACTGCTCTCAATCTTAGCGACGCTGACGATAGGCGAGTTTCGATTTATCCCTAATTCTCAATTTAAAATCATCAATTCTCAGGCCTTGGCTCAAACTCAAGCTGAGCGGAAAGCCGAAGCAGAGCGACTGTTAGAGCAAGGCAGTCAATATTATCAGAGTCGTCAATTTCAAGCTGGATTACAGTCTTGGCAACAGGCACTAATAATTTATAGGGAAATTAAAAACCGCCAAGGTGAAGGGTGGACTCTGGAAAGGCTGGGAGGTGCTTACTATTATCTAGGCAACTATGCCAAAGCCCTTGAGTACGCTCAGCAGCAGTTGGCGATCGCACGAGAAATTAATGACAGCCGAAGTGAGGGAGTAGCTTTGGGAATTTTGAAAGAAGCTTACTATTATCTAGGCAACTACGCCAAAGCCCTTGATTACGCTCAGCAGCAGTTGGCGATCGCACGAGAAATTAATGACAGCCGAAGTGAGGTAGAAGCTGACAGAAATTTGAGAAGTGCTTACGATACCATCTACAACCTCGACCGCTACGCTGAAGAAATTAAGTCCGCTCAGCAGCAGTTGGCGATAGCCCGAGAAATTAAAGATCGCCGAAGGCAGGGGATAGCTCTGGGAATTCTGGGACTTGCTTACAGTGACCTCGGCGACTACGCTAAAGCGATTGAGTACGCTCAGCAGCAGTTGGCGATCGCACGGGAAATTAATGACCCTCAAGGTGAAGCAGTGGCTCTGGGAAATTTGGGACTTGTTTACCGAAACCTCGGCGACTACGCCAAAGTTATTGAGTACGCTCAGCAGTTGTTGACGATCGCACAAGAAATTAATGACCGCCAAAACGAAGGGATAGCTCTAAGAAATCTGGGAGATGCTTACATAAACCTCGGCGACCACGCCAAAGCCCTTGAGTACGCTCAGCAGGGCTTGGCGATCGCACGAGAAATTAAAGACCGCCAAAGTGAGGGAAGAGCTCTGGGAATTGTGGGACAAGTTTATTATTCTCTAGGCAACTACCCCAAAGCCCTTGAGTACGCTCGGCAGCAGTTGGCGATCGCACGAGAAATTAATGACAGCCGAAGTGAGGTAGAAGCTAACAGAAATTTGAGGCGTGCTTACGGTTCTATCGACAACCACTACGCCAAAGATATTGAGTCCGCTCAGCAGCAGTTGGCGATCGCCCGCGAAATTAAAAACCGCCAAAGTGAGGTAGAAGCTTTGCTCACATTGGCAAGGCTTTACGAGAGGACTGGCAGCTCCGTCAAAGTGATTGAGTACGCTCAGCAGTTGTTGGTGATCGCGCGAGAAATTAATGACCATCAAAGTGAGGGAAGCGCTTTGGGAATTTTGGGAGAAGCTTACATAAACCTCGGCGACTACGCCAAAGCCATTGAGTACGAACAGCCGTATTTGGTGATCGTCCGCGAAAACAAAAACCGCCGAAGTGAGGCAGTAGCTTGGGGAATTTTGGCATTTGCTTACCGTAACCTCGGCGACTACGCCAAAGCGATTGAGTACGGTCAGCAGTCGTTGGTGATTGCCCGCGAAATTAAAAACCGCCGAATAGAGCGAGCAGCTTTGGGTAATCTGGGAGATGCTTACCGTAACCTCGGCGACTACGCCAAAGTCTTTGAGTATGCTCCGCAGCTTTTGGCGAGTACGCGAGAAATTAAAAATGAGGAAGCAACTTTCAGTGATACGATGTTGGCTTTCTATGAGGGAGCAGCTTTGAGTAATCTAGGATGGGCTCTCTATACATCTGGCAATCTTACAGGAGCCGAGCAAACCCTACTAGATAGCATCAAAGTTTCAGAATCTTTCCTAGCCGGGTTTGGGGATGCCTCAAAAGTGGCAATGTTTGACGGGCAAGCTAACTCCTATGTCAACTTACAAAAAGTCCTCATTGCCCAGAAAAAAACTCAGGAAGCGTTAGAAATTGCCGAGCGGGGTAGAGCCAGAGCTTTTGTCCAGTTATTGGCATCTCGCCTTGCCCCATCTGCCTATTTCCCAACTACTATCAATCCGCTCAATATCCAGCAAATTCAACAAATCGCTAAAGAGCAAAACGCTACTCTCGTCGAGTATTCAACTATTGGGAATGAAGCCCTTTATATTTGGGTAATTAAGCCGACTGGTGAAATTACCTTTCGCTCAGTTGACCTCAAATCTCTTAACATCAATCTACCCGAAGCCAGCGAACAGACAAGAGTATCTGCTGCTACCGGGACGAGAGGATTAAACGAGCAAGATACAGCCTTAGCTGAGATGATTCGCGGCACTCGCGAGGCTCTGGGTGTATCGGCGGGGGACACTGCCAATCGACAAGCGGCTAATCGCCCTGCTTCTACCCCTGCTAATTCTCGGATAATCTACCCCAAATTACAGCAAAGTTATCAACTACTGATTCAACCCATTGCCGATCTTTTACCTACTGACCCCAATGCTCCTGTCATCTTCATTCCCCATCAATCCCTGTTTTTAGTTCCCTTTGTCGCCTTACAAGATCCGACAGGTCAATATCTGATTGAAAAACATACCATCCTCACCGCTCCCGCCATTCAAATTTTGCAGTTAACCCACCAATCACGGCACAAAGTCCGACAACTTTCTCTCCTGAATAACTTAGTTGTAGGCAATCCAATTATGCCCAAAATTGGCATTCCGCCGCGCCAATTAGCTCCTTTACCGGGCAGCGAACGGGAAGCAATTACAATTGCCCAACTTCTGAATACTAAACCGATTACAGGCTCTCAAGCCACTAAAGCATCGATTACTCAACAGATGCTAAAATCCCGGATTATTCATCTGGCAACTCACGGATTACTCAATGAAGTGAAGAGGCGAGATTTACCGGGAGCGATCGCCCTTGCTCCATCAGGAAATGATGACGGATTGCTGACTTCGAGTGAAATTTTGAATTTAAAATTAAATGCTGAATTAGTGGTATTAAGTGCTTGCAATACTGGCAGAGGAAAAATCACAGGTGATGGTGTGCTTGGATTATCTCGTGCTTTAATTAGTGCTGGAGTTCCTAGTATTATCGTTTCTCTGTGGTTAGTACCCGATGAGCCGACAGCGGAATTAATGGCAGAATTCTATCGCCAGTTACAGAAAAACCCGAATAAAGCTCAAGCTTTGCGGCAAGCAATGCTGATGACAATGAAGATGCACCCAACTCCGCAAGATTGGGCGGCGTTTACGCTGATTGGCGAAGCCGAATAAGATTTTTTTCTGCGCTTGCTACACTGCTTGAGGGTTGCAGCCAAACAAATCCGACGTGGACGCAAAAACATCTTTGTTAAGAATTAAATGCCGATCGCCATCTCGACTGATTAACCCTTGCTGCTGCAATTTTCCCAGCATTCGAGTTACTGTTACCCGCGTCGTGCAAATCGCATTAGCAATATCTTGATGTGTCAAGCGGATATTCAAACGAGTTCCCTCAACCACAGGCTGACCGAATTCCTGTTGCAATAATAGCAGTAGCTGATACAAACGGTCATCTACTCGCCGCTGTCCGGCGATCGCTAAAATTGCTTCCATTTGCCGCAGCCGCCGTACCATTTGAGGCAGCAACTCGTGAGCCAATTGAGGAGAAGCTTCGATTTCCACCATAGAATACCACATCAAATAAATATCTGATGTCGCCGTAGCTTGGTAAGTCTGCAAGCTTGTCAACCACAAACCGAAGCACATCGAAGGCCCAACCCAACCCAAAAGTCCTTCTTCCCCGGTTGGATAAAGCGTACTCAGTTGTCCTAGACCTTGACAGACTCGCCAAAGGCCATGCGACATCATAGGAATGGTTTCGCCCTTAGCATAAAAATGCAAGTTTCGAGTCGCTCCTGTGTGATGCTGGATTTCCGCTAAAAGTGCTTTGGATGTTGGTGGCATATCCCTTATTTCCAGCTAAAAAACATTCGTCTGAAACCTACGCCTCTGACTCTAACCGGCAAAGGTAAAGGTTTGGTAATCGTCTGGTTAGCGCCAAGATAAGCTTTAGTCATTAGTTGTTAGTTGTTAGTTGTTATAAAATGACTGAGAACACGGTGGATTGTGGAAAATAAATGCACTCGTTATTCCGGGCATCTTAAATAAATATTTAAGTGGAAGAATGAATCAGAATATTTGTTAATAAATAGTGGGTTGATCCAGGTTTTATAGAAAACAGAGGCGAGTTCTGAAGCTCGATCGCACGGACAGGCCCGCCGAGTCAACTGCTGCTCTCTGCTGCCACAACCTTCAAGAACTTCTAAAATAGTTCAAGAAGGTATCAAAAGACAAAGTAAGGTTTTTCATGGCCGATCAATTAATTCGCGCTACAGCCGCAGAGGGCGGAATTCGCGCTGTAGCGGTTATTTCCACCCGCCTCACCGAAGAAGCAAGACAGCGGCACAAGCTCTCCTACGTGGCTACAGCCGCCCTCGGCCGCACAATGTCGGCAGGGCTGTTACTCGCCTCAAGCATGAAGCGGCCCGAATCGAGAGTCAACATTCGCATCAAAGGAGATGGGCCGCTGGGCGGGCTTCTGATTGATGCGGGACTCGATGGAACAGTTCGAGGTTATGTGGAGAATCCCGAAGTCGAATTGCCGCCCAATGCTAAAGGCAAACTCGATGTGGGCGGGGCAATAGGTGACGGTTATTTGTACGTGGTGCGGGACGTTGGATATGGCTTCCCTTATTCAAGTACAGTGGAATTGGTTTCCGGCGAAATAGGGGACGATCTGACTCATTATTTGGCAACCTCGGAGCAAACGCCTTCGGCTCTGGTTTTGGGGGTGTTTGTGGGGGCGGGCGGGGTAGAAGCGTCTGGGGGTGTGCTGTTGCAGGTTCTGCCGAAGGCGGCAACGGACGAAAAATTGGTGCAAACTTTAGAATCTAGAGTTGCTGAATTGTCCGGCTTTACGCCGCTGCTGCGATCGGGCAAAACGCTGCACCAGATTCTCGAAGAGTTACTGGGAGATATGGGCCTGGAAATTTTCCCGGAAACTCAGATGGTGCGCTTTGACTGTGGGTGTTCGTTCGATCGAGTTTTGGGAGCTTTGAAAATGTTGGGCGAAGCCGAACTCCAAGACATGATTGAAAAAGATGGGGGGGCTGAGGCTACGTGCCATTTCTGCAACGAGGTTTACAAAGCTAATAGCGACCAACTTGCGGAACTGATCGGCGATTTGCGCTCAAACTCCGGTTCTTGAGACGATAATGTGTAATTGGCTCTATTGAGTGCGAGTTAGGGATGACGGCCTTGACCAATTGCCAATTACGCATTATCAATTACCTAATCACAAAATTTTGATTTTGGCGGTTTGGCGATCGGCTCTTGCAGTCTAGGGCCGACGGGAGTATGTAAAAGTGATGAATACATTTTATAGAGCAGTTGATAGCAGCGCTCACAGTTTTTAAATAACTTACGCTCGCTGGTTGCTGTTTGTGGTGAGGATATGAGTCAAGATCGCAAAATACCAGGCCGTTGGTCTGCATCAGAATCCTTGGAGTCAACAAAGGATACTTCGTCGCTGGTGCGCTTACCAGCAAGGAAAAACCGGGCTGAACGACTTAAAGAGCTCCGAGAGTTGGTTACTTCGGGAAAACTGCCGGGAGGGCATCTGGAACTACCGCCGAATTTGTCTGGGGAAAACTCGCAGCCGCCGGGGGAACACAATCCGTTTTGGCGGAACTGGTCGAACAAGTGGCAGTTTTGGCTGGCGCTGAGTTTGATGCTATCGGTGGGTATGGGGTTTGTGGCAATTGCGTCTTTACTCAACCTGACCTCGCAGTCCAATTGCTCAAAGATTTTTTGGCCGACGGCTTCTGCTAACGATCGCTTTTTTTGTGCTCAAGAAGCAGCAAGCAAGCGGACGGCGGATGATTTGCTCAGGGCGATCGAATTAGTGAATGCTTTGCCACAAAACCATCCGTTGCGGCCGAGAATTAACACTCAAATCGATCGGTGGTCGGAGGATATTCTTAGGCTGGGAAATGCTACTTTCCAAGAAGGAAAGCTGGATGAGGCGATTGCGCTCGCTCGTAAGGTTCCTAAAAACGTTCCCGCTTACCCGAAGGTGGAAAAGCAGATTGAAAAGTGGCAGTCGATATGGAGCGATGCAGAGAAAATTTACCGCACGGCTGAAGACCACTTGCGTCAGGAAGAGTGGGCGCAGGCTTTCCGCCAAGCTACTCTGCTTTTGGACTTGGGAAATACTTTCTGGGAATCGGCTAAGTACGAGGAATTGACTAAGCTAATTCAGACGACTCGGGCTGAGGGCAATAAGTTGCTAAAAGCCCGGAATACAGCCTCCGAGGGAGGTCTCGACAATCTGGTGACGGGGATTAAGCTGGCTCAGGGAATTGGTCAAAACAGTTATTTGTATCAAGCTGCCAATAAGGCGATCGCAGAATTTAGCAAGAAAATTCTGGAGATCGCCCAAAAACGATTGCAGGCAGGGGATTGGCAGGAGGCGATGGCGATCGCTAACAAGATTCCAGAGTCTGCAAATTTAAGGGAACAAGTACAAGATTTTAATGAGTTGGCGAATGCTACTTCTCAGGCTTTGAGTGGCTCTGTTGAGGGTTTCTCGAAGGCGATCGAGATTGCTCAAAAGTTGAAGTCCGGCCGCCCTTTATACAAACAAGCTCAAGATTTAGTCGGTCGCTGGCAGCAAGAAATGGCTGATGTCAAAGTTTTGGATATGGCAAGCAGGCTGGCGGCGCCTGGTGGGGTAAATGATTTGAGGGCTGCGATCGCGCAATTGCAAACAGTCCCGGAATCAAATCCCCGCGCTTCGGAAGCTCGCCGTCAAATTACCAGCTTGAGTCGTCAAATCGAGCTGCTGGAAGACAGCCCGTATTTGCAAAGAGCGAACGATTTGGCAAGTACGGGCGATCCGAATGCTCTGGAAGCCGCCGTTGCTCAAGCTTCTCGGATCGCTAGAGGTAGGGCGCTTTACGTGGAAGCTCAAACCAAAATTCAAGCTTGGATCGAGAGGAGACAGCGGCTTGTTGACCAGCCGTTTTTGGATAGAGCTCAGCAGCTAGCGGCCAGCGGCAATTTGGCGGGAGCAATTGAGATGGCCCGCCGGATTCGATCGGGACGGGTGCTTTATGAGGAAGCTCGATCGAACATTCGGACTTGGGAGGCTCAATTTCAGGGCGAGCAAGGTTTGGAGAACGCCCGTCAGGCTGCCCGAGCGGGGACTGCGGAGGCTCTGCAAACGGCAATTGGGCTGGCCCTTCAGGTGCCGGAGTCGAGTTCGCTTCGGTGGCAGGCGAGTGAGGCGATTGATGAGTGGAGCCAGCGAATTTTGGCGCTTGGTGTGGAAGAGTCGTCGTCGGATCTGGCCGGGGCGATCGCGACTTTGAAGAAAATTCCATCGGGTACTCGGGCTTTTGAGCAAGCTCGATCGCAAATCAAAGTTTGGGAGGAGTCGCTGAACCCTCCCGATGCTGAATCTCCCCCTCCCGAACCGCCGGAAACTGAGCCTCCGAGCAGATCTCCAAGTCAGTAAATTTGAGGGTGAGAAGGTGCTAATTAATATCTTTAGTTATCTGTATTAGGGAACCAAAAATGAAAACGCCCAAGCAAGTCCTCCAAGACTGGGTTTCTGCTTATAACGCTCGTGACCCTCACGCCCTGATCGAGCTTTATCACGACGATGCACAGAACCATCAAGTTGCCTTTGGCGATCCTCTAAACGGGCGTGAGGCATTGCTTGAGAGTTTTGTTAGCTTCTTCCAAGCCTTTCCAGACAATTACACGCACGCTGAGAATCTGTTTGAGGATGGCGAGTGGGCGATCGTCGAGTGGACTGGTGGTGGCACCTTTCTAGGTGAGTTTGGTGGCAACCTACCAACTGGCAAAAGTTTTACGCTAAAAGGCTGTGGCTTCTTTCATGTTGTTGATGGCAAAATCCATTTTCAACGCGGTTACATAGACAAGCACACTTGGTTCATGCAGCTTGGGTTACCGATATCATAAGCTTCCAGTTGTGCAACTGTACAATTATTCCGCATCAAGTCTTTGCTCACTAAAACCTGCGTTGCAGGTAGATACTACCTAAAAAAGGTGCTTTTTCCCGATGCTTGTCATCCCATTAAAAAGACTAATTCCAGATCCTAAACATCCGCCGGATTGAGGTGCATCATTGCCCAAGTGGTGTAAGTGCCGATCGGACTCCAAAGTATGTAAGGCAGCAATAACAGGGCGGCCGGCTCCGAAACTGGCAACACCGTTAAAGCGAGGATAACGCTTAAAATAGCGCCCGTTCCGCCGATTATGGTGCCGACTTTTAGGCTCCTAACTTTGCACATAACCGAGGTGTAAGATATAGTTACTATTTCTAAAAGCAGGTACAAACCCATTCTCAGCCAAGTCTCCTGAGTTCCTGGTTCTTTTTCCCACACAATCACTGCTGACCAAGCTGCACAAATAAAAATTACTGTCCAAATTAGGGGAATTGCTTTTTCAAATACTAGCCATCTCGGACGCTGCAAGCGGTTGAACCATTGGATGTCGCTGGGCGCGATTATGTTAGCAGCTAAAGCTACTACAAAGGCGACGCCTCCAATTACCATCCAGGATTTAATCATTTTTTTACCTTGGGCGAGGTTGACAGGTTCAATTCAGCAGATATTATCTCTAATTTTGGCGATCGCGCCATCTGTCCTTAGTTATATTAGGTTAGGTTGAGTTGCGAAACCCAACATTAGTTGAAAAGTAATTTAGACTTCTGGGAAACCTCAATTTATTGTCTTCAATTCCGCTTCATAATATAAAAAATATGACTTTTGCTCCCTCCCCTTGACAAGGGGAGGGTTAGGGTCGGCTTTTCAGTAAATTTGACCAGTAAATTGAACAAAAAGTCTCTTAGTCTTTCAAAAAAATCGGCGACTAGCCGAGCCGATGATGCTGTTCTAATTCTAAACTAGAGTCATTCTCTTTTTTGGGAATCAGAAGCGTATTTTCGCTGCTCGGTTGCAACACGGCTTTAATCACTTGGAGAAAACGGTTAGGCTTTTTAGTTTGACCGTTGAGAGTCCGTCGGTCTTGCACTTTTTTAGAAAGGTGCCTCATCACAGATAAATCGAGTTCATCGATGAAATGGTCTGCTATACGTTCTCCCATTAAATCAATAGCTTCAGCATACTGCTCTGTGAGCGTTTCTATGGCATCGTATGCTTCGTCAGCAACTTGACTTGCTACTGTTTTATTTTGGTCGCCCGGTGTCTGGGAATGGCTGCGACGTCGGTCTAAAAGACTTTGGTAATCCGCAATGCTCATTCCCAAATTGTAGAGATGGTGGTGAGCGTGATCCATCAAATCTACTTCGCTGGGATAGAAGAAACCACGAGTGCTGTTGATGCCGTGCACTTTTGCCCAACGCCGTAGAGTTGTCTCATCTTGCAGTTGGTATCGCTCCAACATTTGAGCTGTGTTCAGCTCTACTTCTGGCGTAACTTTGAAATCGCTCATCGGTAAATCCTCGCGGGTGAGTAAATAAATAAAATTGAAACTTAGAATCTGTGATTGGCGTACAGTCTGAAAATGATGATCAATCCTGTGACGGCATTGAGGGAAGTCTTGCGGGCATTTGCTAACCGTCGATCGTGCGATCGTCGTTGGATCGAGTCAGAGAATTTCAGGGTAGCGTACTTTTGGGCTTTGTCTCGGTCGCATTCGGGAGCAAGCACACAGGGTTAATAATATAGCTGATTTAAGGTTTCAACAACCGTTAAAAATAGTAAACTTTGATTTTTGGGGTTGAATTATTAGTAATGTTGAGCTATAATATTTTTAATAACCGTGCAATTAGTAATTTTAGTAGTTGCAAACGAGATTCTTAGTATGCCTGTATACGATTATTTGTGTCCCGAAAACAACCAGCAGTTAGAAGTTTGGCACAGCATGAACCTGGAAGTTTCGACTTGGGGCCAACTGTGCGAGTTGGCTAAGTGCGAACCCGGGGAGACTCACGCAGATGCTCCGGTACGCCGACTGCTGAGCGCTCCGAGATTGATGAAGCCGACATCCGACACGGATTATAAAAATTCGGGTTTTAGCAAGTACGTGAAGCGGGATGAAGGGGTTTATGAAAATGTCACGGCTAAGGATGGTGAAAGCCGTATTGTCAATCGAGATGGCAAGCCAATTAAAGACTGAGAATCCACAATAATTAAGTTTTCAGTTGCGTAAATTACAGATATTGGGTAGGGACATGGCTGGCCCGTGTCTTGTATTTTATCCGATTGACAACTGCTATATTATTCAGATTATATTATTCCGATGCAGACGGAAACAAAACGATTCACCGGACATAATATTATGAGCCAAACCAATCTTTCATTTTTTGTTTGGCTTGTTTTTTAGTATCAGCAGTAATGTATACTGAAACAGTAGCTATTGCCGCCAGCAATACTCCCAAATCGTCAGTAAATCCCATGCCGACTAATATATCGGGAATCGCATCGACAGGAGATATAAAATAAGTCAGAGCTCCAACTACAACTCCTTTTGCCCAAGCAGGCACGTTTGGGTTCTGAGCCGTATAGTAGAGAATCAAAGCTTTTTCAACTACTTCTCTTCCTGCTGTTAAAGCAAAGTTTTTAAGTTTAGCCCAAAAATTCTCATCGGAATAGTTGATTTTGGGGCTGCTGAAGTTTGTTGTGGTTCCTTTCCGGTCGATTAAATCGAGAGGAATGCCCTTAGTTTTAAGCTGGGAAACAGCAGAATTGAAAGATGCTGATGCCTGATTTTTATTAGGGGTGGCCTCCCGTATTTGTTTGATATCTGCGATAAATTCCTGCATGGCTTGGATTTGCAACTCGGAAACCGCCAGCAGTTTTTTTGCGGATTGGATCGCCTCGCTTTCTCCGGGATGCAGCGTTTGATTTGCCCCAGCAATATTAATTAAAAAATACATGACTCCCAAACGCAGCGCTTCTTCTGACTTGCTGAGTGTTTGCAAACAGTCGCTGAGTGATGGGGGACTGGCTGTGTAGGATTGGATTTGAGCCTTTGCAGAGTCAGAAATTTTGTCTAAATTTATGGTTTTAAACAACAAATCTAGTTCGTCAATATCAACGGAACCATCGGCGGCGGCGATCGCAAACAAAGAACCATAAAAAGCTAAAAGTTCGCTTTCTGAGGATGTGGCAAAAATATCTCTTTCGGACACGATGCTACTCCGATTGATAACGATGCTTTGCATTTTACCACAAAACTCAGCGCGCCATGATTTCAGAAACCGGCAATAATTTTAGAGGGTATGAAACAAAGGAGAATTTTTTATGAAAGTTGCGATCGTCGGCTGCGGCTATGTGGGTACTGCGACAGCCAAGCATTTACGCGGCAAATCTGATTGTATCGTGACGGCGACAACTACCACGGCGACGCGAGTCGTTGAGTTGGAGGGTGTCGCCCAGCGGGTAGCCGTACTCAAGGGAAATGACAAAGATGCAATGACGGCTGTACTGCAAGAACAAGATGCTGTTATGCTGTGCGTCGGTGCCCGAAATCCTCATGCTTATCGGAAAAGTTATTTAGATACTGCGACAACTTTAGTATCGGTTTTACAGCAGATACCGACAGTAAAGCAGGTTATTTATACGGCTACTTATTCTGTGTATGGCGATCGCCAAGGTGAATTGGTAAATGAAGAATCACCCGTCGCGCCTGCTAATCCAAACGGTGAAATTCTCGCAGAAACAGAACGGGTTTTATTAGCAGCATCGAGTCCCAATCTTCACGTCTGCATTCTCCGTTTGGGAGGAATTTATGGACCTGGGCGAGAATTAGTTAAAATCTTTGGAGGTTGGGCTGGTAGCACTCGTCCCGGCAGGGGAGAAGATGCTACTAATTGGGTGCACCGAGATGATATTGTTGGGGGGTTAACCTTTGCTTTAGAAAATCGATTGCAGGGAATTTACAATTTAGTCGGGGATGTGTCGCTATCCAGTGGTGAATTGCTCGATCGCATTTTTGAAGCTAATAATTTGCCTAAAGTTTCTTGGGATGGAAGTCCTAGCGTGCGGCCTTATAATGCGAGGGTGTCGAATCAAAAAATTAAGGCGGCTGGTTATCAGTTTATTCATCCTGAGATTAGGGAGTTTTAGTTGGGCGATCGCTCTTTTTCTTTACCGCAGATGCAGGCGGATAAACGCGGATGAACGCGGATGAAGAAAGGGAGATCGCTAGATTAAATAATTATCTCGATAGCGTTCCTGTGCCATTTGTCGTGCTTCAAATTCATTCCATTGCTGGAT
>NZ_JAUBQR010000088.1:0-24359 GCF_036701385.1 Microcoleus sp. Pol12B4
ACATATATTTGGCTGCCCAATGAATTTTTTATGCCTCAGTTTCTAACTGAGCCAGCTTTTCTTAGTCTAAACTCCAGCTTTTAGTAATTTAGTCATTAGTCATTAGTCATTAGTTATCAGTAGCAGACTAAAAGCTGAAGGTCGATCTAATTTGCAGCTTTCAAAAAAGTCAAATTCGGTGAATTGTGGCGCGGATCACACACGTTTTTGAGAAAGGCGATTAGGGTCAGTATATATATTTTTTGTTTGGCCCTCGCTTGGATATTTTATCAGACAAGCGAGCGCGGCTCGGTATTGTCGATCTATTTGTAAAATATCGGTCAAATCTAAGGCGATCGCTCCTTAGTTAAAAAAGCCGTTTCTGAAGCCAACGCACCTAGTACCAGACTGCTGGATACTCTACCCACTTTGAAATTTAAAACGGAGTCCTATGCAACCAAAGCCTAACCTTAACCTATACTCATCCTTGGCGAATCTCCCCTGGCTGAAGAAAAGCTACACTGCCAAAATTATGGTGGTTGCATTTTTAGGCACGCACGTTCCTTTGCTAACCTTAATGGTCTGGTTTCTTACGTCAAACGCTTACTCTGTAGAGACATCAGTCCGGGTTCTACTGATTGCTTTGCTGGCGACATTAGCGGGTACGGCAGCAACGCTTTCTACGCTACGCTACCTCCTGGTTCCGGTAATCTTAACCTCGGAGGCTCTACAAAACTACCTCGATACAAGAACATTGCCTAACTTACCCACAGAGTTTGCTGATGAAGTCGGTACGCTGATGGCAAATTCCTCACAAACGCTTTACAAACTAGATGAATTGATTGATTACATTACCCACTACGATGAACTGACTGGATTGCCAAATCGTGACTTATTCTGCGATCGCCTGAATCAAACCCGATCTCAAAATCAGTCACCCTTGGTCGCAGTGCTGGTATTGGGTATCGATGATTTCACAGGGATGCGCCATGCGTTGGAGCCTGGGATATGCGACTTACTAATTAGAGCCATTTCCCAACGGGTGGTACAGTGCATGGATCGGTCAGATGTCTTGGCGCGTTTGGGCGACGGTGAGTTTGCGATCGCTCGCAGCGAACTCCCCTCGCTGGAGAGTGTGGTCAAGCTATCCCAACTGCTGCTGAGTACGCTGACCAAACCTTTCTCTATCAATGGCAACCCGATCCACATCTCCGCCAGTCTTGGCATTACATTGAACCATCTAGAAAATACGAATTCTGTAGAGAAACTTCTTCAGCAAGCCGACTTCGCACTTCATCAGGCAAAGCAGCAAGGGCGGAGTCACTATCAGTTTTATTCACCCGAAATGAACGTTCACTTACAGGAGCGACTGGCCCTAGAAAATAGCCTGCGCGGAGCGCTGGAGCGTAACGAACTACTGGTTTACTATCAACCGCTGATCGACCTGCACAGCGGACAGGTGACAGGAACGGAGGCGCTGGTTCGCTGGCAGCATTCTACAGAGGGTTTGGTCCCTCCGGTAAAATTTATTCCGATCGCCGAAGCCAATGGCGAGATCGTGCCCATTGGTGAATGGATCTTGCGAACGGCTTGCGCTCAAACCCGTAGCTGGCAACTGGCTGGGCTGCCATCGCTGCGGATTTCGGTGAATCTGTCGGCTCGACAATTTGAGCAGGGGAATCTGGTTGAGATGGTTCGCCAAATTTTGGCCCAGACGGAACTCGAAGCTGCGTATTTAGAACTGGAAGTGACTGAAACTGCCTTGATGACTGACATCGATCGATCGGTCAAAATCTTAACGCAACTGCGAGAACTTGGCGTGTCCCTCGCCCTAGACGACTTTGGCACAGGTTATTCTTCCCTCAACTACCTGCAACGGTTTCCGGTTAATATGCTCAAGATCGATCGATCCTTTGTCAAAGATGTACTGTCTAACCCGGACAGCGCCACCGTTACTGATGCCATCATTGCTTTGGCAAAAAGTCTGCGGTTAACGATCACCGCAGAAGGCATTGAAACCAAGGAGCAGCGTGACTACCTGCAAGCGCGAGGCTGCCATGAAGGTCAAGGGTTTTACTTCAGTCGCCCTGCTAACGCTGATACAATCACCAAACTGCTAAATGAGTCGTTTCAGTCTGATGCAGCATCTATCGCTCTTGCCACCCACTTTTAAGCTGCACCATTGGCTTTCACTGGGAGTGCGATTGTAAACTCAGTACCCATGCCTGCGGTTGAGTTGACGGCGATCGTTCCCCCGTGTTTTTCCGTCCATGATTGTATAACAACCAATCTCTCCAAACAGCCACCCCGATTATGCTCTCAAAGTTAAACGTAAAGCGCTCTCGTTTTTAGATTCCTGACTTCTCCAAGAAGTCGGGAATCTGGGTATGCTGTTTTTTAGGCGTTGACAAAAACAGAAGATGTAAGCTGACTTAGACTTACACCCTGCACGATTCCCAAATAATTACTGCCCGACTTAATCGCCGTAGAAGCGATGCTTGCACCTGCATCCAACTGCAAACTCACAGCTTCAAAAGTCAAGTTGGCAAATCCCATACCGTCAGTCAAACCAATATTATCCCCGATCGCAAAATCGGCAATCACATCCGCACCAATTAAAGTAGCCGAAGCAGACAAACCTCCTGCTA
This sequence comes from Microcoleus sp. Pol12B4, assembly GCF_036701385.1. NCBI lineage: Bacteria > Bacillati > Cyanobacteriota > Cyanophyceae > Oscillatoriales > Microcoleaceae > Microcoleus > Microcoleus sp. Pol12B4. The sequence goes on from NZ_JAUBQR010000088.1 coordinate 2,628, forward strand.
AAATAAACGTATCATTTCCGCCGCCGCCCGTCAGCATATCTTGCCCGCGATCGCCCGCCAACAAATCGTCGCTGTTACCGCCAACCAAGACATCATCTTCTTTGCCACCACGGATAGTATTGTTACCCTCAGATCCGATTAGTCGATCGTTATCGTTATTGCCGCTGATAAAATCATTGCCAACACCGCCATCAATTGAATCCGACTCTTTGCCGCCCGATAAACTGTCATTGCCGCCTGCGCCATTAATTGTATCCGCACCTTGCATTCCATTAATGCTATCAACACCTTCTCCCCCGGTGATATTGTCTTTGCCGGAAAGGGCAAAAATTGGCAATCCCGCAGCACTTGTCGGTATTTGACTATCGGCACTATCTGATAGGAAATAATTGCCGCCGCTGGCTGTATTTTTGGGTGCTGTCGTCGGGCTGCCGTCCCCTATAGCATTGGGTATGGGCGAAGTAATCGATACCGATGTGTTGGGAGTTGGTGTGGGAGTTGGTGTGGGTGTCGGTGCCGGTGCGGGATTGACACTACCGTCAAGAGAAGTCGCAAAAACTTGCGTCCAATAGTGATTCCAATTTTCTGTGCCAGTATCGTCAGCTAAGAAATAGTAACCGATGCCAATTTCTTTGAGATTAGGGTTAAGAATGTTAGCGCGGTGGCCGCTGCTGTTCATCCAAGATGATACAACTTGTTCGGGTGTAGAAGATCCGGCAGCAATGTTTTCTGCTGCCGCTGAGAATTGATAGCCCGTTGCAGAAATCCGACTTCCTAATGACGAACCATCTTTTCCGGTATGCGAAAAGAAGTCTTGCAGTGCCATATTTTGGCTGTGATTTTCCGCCGCATTTAGTAACTGAGTATTTAAGTTTAGCGGGAAAAAACCTAATTTAGTTCGTTCTAGGTTCGTAAGTTCTAAAACTCTATAAATAAAGTTTTGATTAATTGGAGTTGGTGCGACTTGAGAGACCGATCGCTCTCCTGTTAAAATGTCCAATGACTGAGAACCTGAATTTTGTAGTTGTTCAAGCATGGGGATGATCGAGAGTTTTAAGACTGGGTTTGGCTGGTAGATGGCTTACCGTCTTAACGATAGTTTCCCCGATCGCTAGCTGGCTGGGTACAATTCAATAATTGTCTTCGTCCCTGCTGCTGCTTTATCTATTTTGATTATAGCTGTTGTCAAAGTGCGGATGTCAAGAGCCCGGCTTTGGTTGGGAAAGGGAAAAGTGCGATCGACTTTAAGGAGAGTTTAAAAGGAATTTGCGATCGCCATTGACATCAATACAATTTTAGATTTTAGATTTTAGATTTTAGATTTTTCCTGATTAGTAAGGTTTGCACCTTCCACCCAGCCCGCTGGCTGGCTAGAAACCCGGTTTCTACGAGTTTTGCAGACAAAAACGAGCAATATAGGAAGAAACCGGGTTTCTGAATTATGTGTGCGATCGCAAGCTAAGTTTTTAGTAGAATCCTCACAAAAAATTCTAAATTAATTCAAAATTCACAACCGCGCAGGGTTGTTCGGGATCACAAAAGCAATCTCAAGATTTCAAACTATTTTCTTGTCCGACTTTAGCCTCCTGAGCAACTTGCTCAACCTCATCTTTGGCGAGAATTTCCAAAGCTGTCTGTGCTTCTGCACCGCCCAACCGCCCCAAAGCTTGGGCGACTCTGTAACGGATCTGCCAATCTGCATTGGAAGCGTAGGGAAGCAGCAGCGGCAGCGCCCGTTTATCTCCCAATTCACCTAATGCGCTGATCGCAATGGTTTGGATCAATTCGTTTTCAGAATTCAGGGCATTTTCTAACATCGGAAAGGCTTTCGGATCTCCCATTTCTCCCAAAGCCGCGACGATGCTCAGTTGCACCAGCCATTCAGAGGTATTGCTATAAACTTGCTGCAAATCTTCTAAAGCATCGGTTAATTTCAATGCGCCCAAAGCATCGGCGGCTGCTGCTTGCACGTCGGGTTCGGGGTCGTTGTTCAGGCTGTTTCGCAGTACCTCTAAAGCGTTCGGCAGATTCTGCGTGCCGAGGGTTGATAATTGGCTGACTGCTGCGTAGCGAACCCGGACGTTTTTATCGCCGATCGCAATTTGAATCAGTTTATAGGCGATCGCGGGTTCTAGTTGGCGCAGTTGGTTGACTGCTCGCAGTCTTTCGCCAAAATCCTCGGAATTCAGCAATTGTTCGACAGACTCAGGGGTAATGCTCATTCGATTTTAAATTTGATAATTGGTAATTGGTAATTCGGAAGAAGGAAGAGGGAAGAAGAAGGAAGAAAAAAAATAGCTTTGCGTGTATTCCTGACTTCCTTGTCGTCAACCTCGGTAATTGTTAATTGCAAAAAGTCAGCGAGATTGACAGAGCGATCGACTGGTTTTCTGATACAGTCCTGGAACTGCAACAATTAATTTAAGATTCGGCAGCCATTGAGCGAATAATATCTCCCCTAGTGAGGATGCCGATTACTTTGCCCGCAGTATCGACCACTGGCAATCGGTGGATGCTGCGATCGTGCATCAGTTTGGCAGCTTCTTGGACAGATTTGTCGGGCCCGATGGTAACTGGTTCTTTACTCATGGCTTCTCCTACTGTTTGTCCTAAAGCCTTGTGCAGATCTCGCTCGTAACGAGATGGATTTTCTAAGTAAATCACGCTGTCGAGCACCATAATGTAAGCGGGCGGAGTTACGCCGGTTTCCCGCCACATCAAGTCGGTTTCGGAGATGACTCCTACCAACAAGTCATTCTCATCTACGACGGGAAGACCGCTAATGCGTCGATCGGCTAAAATTTTAATCGCTTCGTTCAAGGGCATTTCGGGTCGCGCCAAAATCGGCTCGCGGCTCATTACATCGGCTACTGTTTTTGGCATGATTAGCGGTTGATTGAGTTGTTGCTCTAAATCGATCATATAGGGAAAGCGTGACACAGACTGAAGAAAGGCAGCTCTGCTGAAGGGATTCGTTAGAAGGTAGAAGAAAGGAAAAAGTTTGAATGCCAGAATTTTGCTATTTTTTTCGATCGCACTATAAAATTCTGCCGTTTGCCTCCCTCCAGCGGGCGATCGACCTGACAATATTGTTAAGATATATTAAAGAGCGGATAAATCCTTACCAATGCCAGAATCTCCAGCCCGAGAACCAGACTCCCAACCAGAAGCGCGCTGTGTATTGGTTTGCCAGTATCTATCTTGCCTGAAAAATGGTTCAGCAGCAGTGCTAGCTGCTTTTGAAGCTCAACAAGTTGCCGGGGTGAAAGTGGAGGCCTGTAGTTGTCAGGGACAGTGCACCACTGGCCCGACTGTACGAGTTACCCCGGACGAAATTTGGTATTGTCGAGTTAAACCGAGTGATGTACCGTTAATTGTGGAAGAACACTTCAAAGAGGGAAAACCTCTAGAAGCGCTTTTCAATCCGAGAATTCATGCGCGTTATTATTATTAATATTGACTTGATTCGGTGAAACTTCCAAGCTCTGGCGCATCTAATTTTAATAGTTATCGTTAAGGAACTGCCACTTTGAAAATCCAAGGAATTGCGCTTAGTTTATTAGTGCTGGTGCTGGGGCGTCCGTCGGCGGTTGTGGCTCAAACGTCGGCGGTTGCTGGGGATATTTGTCCTGGGGAATTGGGGGCACAAGTAGATGCGATCGCCAATCGTCCCGAATTTAGCCGAGCCCGCTGGGGCATTTTGATTCAACCTCTATCTTCTACTACTACTCTCTACAGCCGCGACGCCCAAAAATATTTTATTCCAGCATCAAATGCCAAGCTGCTAACTACAGCCGCTGCTTTGCAGAAACTAGGTGCAGATTTTAGGATTAAGACATCGGTTTACAGTGGCGAAAATGGAAGTTTGTACGTTGCAGGCAGGGGAGATCCGAGCATTGCTGAGGCTCAGTTGAAATCTTTGGCGCAGCAGTTGAAGCAGCGGGGAATCAGTCAAGTTAACCAGTTGATTGGCGATGACAGCTATTTTCAAGGCAGTGCAGTTAATCCGAATTGGGAATGGGAAGACGCGCAAGCTGGCTACGGAGCGCCGATTAACAGTTTAATTTTCAATCAAAACGCGATCGACCTTCTCTTGTCCCCACAGGCAATCGGGCAACCTCTGAAAGTTACTTTTGCCGAACCAAAGCTGGCAAATCAGTGGCAACTTCAGAACAATTCAGTAACAGTCGCCCAAAGCGAATCTGAGTTTATTGATGTTGGCAGGGAGTTCGATCGACCTATAATTCGAGTGAGCGGACAGTTGAAAGTTGGTGGCGAACCTGAATCAGCTTATGTGGCAGTTGTCAACCCCGCTAATAATTTTTTGCAGTATTTTCAACAAGCCCTGGCGACTGAGGGAATTCCTGTTAAACAGGCTTTAGTTGCCTCGGCTTCGGGCAATTTAAATCAAGAATTAGCGACGGTTGAATCGCCGCCGCTGGCGGAATTGGTGAGAGAAACTAATCGCGAAAGCAACAATCTCTATGCAGAAGTTTTATTGAGATTGTTGGGAAAAGTTACAGACAAGATGCCCCAGCAGCAAGAGGATACAGGTGAAATGGGTTTGAAAGAGTTAAAAACCGCTTTAACTCAATTAGGAGTAAATCCAAACAGCTACATATTAGCCGACGGTTCGGGACTTTCCCGCCACAATTTAATTAGCCCAGAAGCCTTGGTGCAAACTTTGAGATTTATGGCCAATTCACCTGCTGCATCGATTTACCGCCAGTCACTGCCGATCGCTGGCGAGAGCGGTACTTTGAAAAATCGCTTTAATACTACACCAAACCGCGTAAATTTGCAAGCAAAAACAGGAACTATGACCGGAGTTTCGGCGCTGTCGGGATATATAGAAGTTCCGAATTACGAGCCGCTGGTGTTTAGCATTATCGTCAATCAATCTGACATATCGACTGCAAAAATGCGATCGGCAACGGACGAAATTGTGCTATTATTGAATCGCCTGCGCCGCTGTTAAAACAGTACATTTAAGGTAAAAAACGTGCGTTCAGTAATTACGCCTAAAAAACCGGACACCCAACCACCCTACAAGTTTTAAGTTTCATTAGATTGCAGCCACGGGGATCGAAAAGCAGCTACAATAAAAGTAGAAAAATTAACAGCATTGGGCCGTTTTAGCCTGCTACCAGTCGGCGGGTTCTGTACTTCCCGAAAATAAGTCTAACTTTCCAACTATGAATTCTTTCGATTCCGAACAGCAACACATTTTTGTCGAAACCAATAACATCCGCCTGCACTGCGTTTCTCAAGGAGAAGGCGATCTCGTTCTCCTCCTGCATGGGTTTCCAGAGTTTTGGTACTCTTGGCGTCATCAAATTCCTGCTTTAGCGCGTCATTTTAAGGTTGTGGTGCCGGATTTGCGGGGCTACAACGATTCCGACAAGCCGGAAAGCGGTTATGATTTAGATACGCTGAGTGCGGATATTCGCGGTTTGATTGCGAGCCTCGGTTATACAAAAGCTCACGTTGTAGGTCATGATTGGGGAGGGGCGATTGCGTGGCACTTAGCTCAAAAATTCCCCGAACAACTCAACCGCTTGGCAATTTTAAACGCTCCGCACCCGCAGCGATTCGTGCAGGAAATGGCGAGCAATTTAGATCAAATCCGCCGCAGTTGGTACGTTTTGGCGTTTCAGGTTCCCGGCATTCCGGAATGGTTGATCCGGCAAAACTTGAAAGATTTTGTGCACAATGTTTTCCAAGGACAAGCTGTTCGCAAAGGATCTTTTAGTGCGGAGGAAACTAAGATTTATCAGACTGCTTTAGAAAAGCCGGGAGTATTAGCTGCCGCTATCAATTATTACCGCCAGATGTTTCACCCGCAGAGGCTTTGGAATTTGGGGCAGAAATTAGAACCTGTGACAGTGCCTACTTTGGTGCTTTGGGGAGAAGAAGATGCGTTTTTGAGCCACAAACTTGTAGAAGGTTTAGACAGATTAATTACTGCTCCGTTTAAGTTGAAATTAGTTCCTCACTGCGGTCACTGGATTCAGCAGGAAGCGCCGCAAACGGTGAATCGAGAATTGCTGAGTTTTCTGAGAAATTCTTCTCGTTCTGTGGCTTTGGCATAGAAGGTTTTAAACATTGCAAATTAAAACCCGGTTTTACAGCTAAACCGGGTTTTAATCTGTCTAGGGATAGATTTTTTTTAGGGTGCGTCGTGCCTAGAGTTTCTGGATTACCAGAGAATTCAAGCTAGGTGACGCACCCTACTTATTTATTAGTCCCAGAGCAAATTTTCTTGGATCAGCAGTGCAATCATCGCTGTTCTGGAACAAACACCGAGTTTGATAAAAATCCGCCTCACGTAAGTAGCAACCGTCCAGTGACTGATATTTAAATTTTTGGCAATACATTTGTTGGGCAGCCCTTGGGCTACTAATTGTGCGATCGCTCTTTCCCGTGGACTCAGGCTAATTTCCGGTTTGTAACTTTTGCTTTGCATACTTTTGCAATGAGGTAACGAGTTAAAATCTAATCAATTAAGGGTAGAATTCCGAGTTTTTCTCGAACTTCAGATAAAGGAGTTTCCCAATCAGATGCAACGTCCCAATTAATTAACCGAGTGGCTAATTTTCCGTGTTTTAAGCCTTTGATAATTTGTCCGATGGCGCATTTGCCGCCGATCAGTCCAACTAACACTAAAATCGCACAAGAAGGACGAAATACTTGAGCGCGAGTAAACGCTTGAAGTACCAATTCATCTTCTGTTGAAGCTGAAAGACCGGTCAGCACGTGCCAAACGTCGTGGTTTCGCTGAATCCAGTCTCCCGATGCGATCGGCTCAAAGCCTTGTTCGTCTAGAAATCGCGCCACTTCGCACCCTAATGTTCCTGTTGGCAGTTGGCGCAATTTTGCCAAGTCTATTTCAAAGTGTCGATCGCTCTCAATTTGAGGATTAATTGTTTGAGCCATCTTTAATATAACTCCTAATTGACCGTCAGCCATAATTTATTATCCCTTCAACAATGATTTAAGTTTCGAGCAAATTAATTTGTGTTTGTCAATTTCATTTTTGCGCTGAATCAAGACGACTTTTTTTACCGACTCAACTTAGAAAGCTTACTTTCTGTCACAGTAATTGGCTTTCAGGAGCTTTTACATTTCTTTACAAACAGGCTCAGAGGTGAAATCTGCCAGTTTCCCAAATCTGGCTAGTGTTACTTGCGGCAACTTGACCCACCCGGAAGTAGCCGTAAAATCCACAGTATCTAGCGGTGATTTGAACTCCTTTACTTACGTATATAAATTTATTCTGCTGCTAATTATTGGAACCTGCAATGAGTCAGAAGTTGAAGCTTGCAAGGCCAGTGATGCAGGTACATACAAGTGAAGAGAACGGAAGGGAGCTGAAGCAAGGTGAAGTTATGCAGAGTTGATGCCGGGGATAGTCCGCACGCAGGGCCAGACGAGTGCGCTGTCGCTCAAATTAGTGTCACTCATTTGAGCGACTGGTGAAGTATTTGGCTGCTAGCTATAATAAAGTATAAATTGTATAAATTCTTAAAAAGTATTGCCATGAAACGACTGAATATTTGGTTTTATGCAGGAGTTATGTCCTTAATTTGGTGCGGCGGTGCTGCTAGCGCTACCACTTATGTTAATCCCAACGGTAAAACTACTTTAAACCTGTCAGAAAAAGGGAACAATCGCAGCAGTTTTTACTTGACCAAAGTAGGCAATCGGGAATTTTTGGGCAATATTCAAATTACCCGTTCCGAAGGAGCAGCAGGCTCTTATTATTACAATGGGACTTTCAAAGACAGTGCGACCGGCCCTGGCAGAAAAATTGTTTGTTCTGGAGATATTGCCATTGTCAGGCGTCAAGTTGGAAGAAGCAGCCAATTGGGAGCCGAAGTTACTTGGAAGGTGAAAGCAGGAGAAAATTGTCCTTCTATTGGCCAGACATTTAAAGTAAATTTAGTCGAAGCTTTACCGCGTCCTAATGCAAGTGGCGACTATACTTCTAGCAATGCTAATACTTGGTCGAGTCAAACAAATGGTTTTGTAACTTGGCCTGCTTGGCGTGTCACCTCGCGAGATGGACAACTCAACTGCCGCAAGACCGCAAACGGAGCAATTCAACAAGTTTACCGGGCGGATAAAGATACAGTTGCTGCTGAACTCAGAGGAGCAAATGCTATTACGATGGCGAACGGTCAACCCTGGTTGCTGACAAGACAAGGCTGTTATGTGCGCGCTAATTCTCAATACATTCAGCCCGTTTCTATGCCGCAGTAAGTGACAAAAGTAATAAATAAGCTGCTGCTTATCTCAAAGCCTTACTTCTTAAATAAAGAAGTCATGCTGCGGGGTGTTCTCTTGTTTTAAGTTGTTATAATTAAAACTTGATTTGCGATTTAGTGACCCAGCAGCATAGCTTCTTCTGCCAAATCTTGGCTTTCAATAACCTTTGGTTCCTTTAGGATAAAAACACAAAGGAAGCACACAATTACAGCAGCAATTCCGAGTAGCTCAAAGAAGCTGCGGTTGCCTGCCACTGTTTGGGGCAGAAAGCTATAAATAGTCGCATAAATTACAGATCCGACACTGCCGTAAGCACCGATATTGCCGGCAATTTGACCAGTTACTTCTCGTTTAATTAAGGAGGCGATGCCAAAAGTTGCACCTGCTGCGGCGAAGACAAAGAAGGCACATAACATGGTCATGATAATTACAATTGCTAAATGCCAGTTGGTGCTAATTTGGCTCATAATTAAATACCCCAATCCCACTCCGCCCGTCATGACTGTCAGCGTCCACTTGCGGCTGCCGATTTTATCAGAAATTAAGCCTCCCGCTGGACGGCTGACCAAGTTCATCAGCGGATAGGTAGCAGCTAGGGGCCCGGCGATCGCATGATTTATATTGAAGGTGTGTTCAAAAAATTCCGGTAACATGGAAACCACAGCGAGCTCTGAACCAAAGCTGACTGCATAAGCTAATTCTAATACGAATACTTGGCTGATTTTATAGCGTTCTTGAGGTGGGTAATGTTTTTGACCGGTGACAACTTCTCGGTTAACTTCCCAGGCTTTGTAAGCCTGAATTAAATACAGTGCTGTCAAACTAATCCAAATAGCGTACATCACATTTGCAGTCAGAAAATTTGCTTTCTGCAACCGCCACACAATCAGAGCTAAGGCACCAAATAGAGGAATATTGGTCATCGACAGTGCCCAAAAGCTTTTAGCGCTGGTGACTTCCATTGCGCCGTTGCGGGCCGGGCGCTGATAGACTTTGCCGGGAGGAGTGTCTTGAACGTTGCAGTAAAAAATGACTCCGAAAACTGCTGTGGCAATCCCAGTAAGGGCGATCGCCAGCCGCCAATTTGTGTGTCCGACTGAGAGAAAAGCTGTTCCTGCCGCGATCGCCGGTAACGCTGCTTCTGCGGCAAAAGAGCCAAAGTTGCCCCATCCTCCATAGATACCTTGAGCGAAGCCGATATCTTTTGGGGGAAACCATTCGGCAACTAAGCGAATGCCAACCACGAATCCAGCGCCGACAATTCCCATTGCCAAACGGCTCAAAACCAACTGATTAAAGTTTTGGGCAAAGGCGAATGCCAGAGTCGGAAATGCTGCATACACCAGGAGTGAAGAGAAGGTGATGCGAGGCCCGAAGCGATCGAGCAACATCCCGATAATAATACGTGCAGGAATTGCGAAAGCTAGGTTGGACAGACTGATGATTCTGGCTTGCCCAACTGTCAGTCCCAAATCGTGCTGCACCGTTGTGCTGAAGGGTGCGTAGTTGAACCACACTACGAAAGTTAAGAAAAAAGCAAACCAACTTAGGTTCAGAATCCGAAAAGGTCCTCTGAACGATAAAAGCCCTTGAAGCATATATAACAACTTGTCCTAATAAATAATACAGATTATTAATTTCGAGTTGACTTTCTAACTGTTTGGGGTCACGGTTTATTTACTTTCGCGCTTTTATCCGTTGCGTTCCAATTCAAGTGGATGTCCAGAGGAAAAATTGTATACAAAGTTACTATTTATCCTCAAAACGCCAGTTAGCGCATCGAATTGATGCGGCTATTGCATTTAAGTCTAAATTTAGTAATAAATACTTATTGCGTTAAAAATCAAAAAAATGTATATTTGAATACAGAAATAAAATTTATTATAAAAACAGGTAAGTAAAAATGCTTGTACGCTTAACCGAAACAGAAACCCAGCAAGGCGATCGCCACTCAATCAGTGCCATGAACAACGGATTAAAGGTTAAATCAAGAGTTTTTAGTTTCCTGACAGTATGTGTAGCAATGGCTGGATGCTTGGGAACTGCTTCTGGGGCGATCGCCCAGGAAGCTCAACCGCAAGTAAAAGCACAGGCGATCGAGCAATCCAATCAGCAGCCAGTCAACAGCACGACAAGTCAACCTAATGCTGTGCCTCAAATCGATGCCGCAGCGCAAGAAGAAATTGCTCAGATGTTGCTGGGATTTATCTATTTTGTGTTGCCAGTGGGTGTAGGCTTAACTATTTTTCTGCACGACAAATATGCTCAGAAGCGCTCTGCTGCTCTCAACCAGCAGATAGAAGTTTTAGAGATTTCCTTTCACCAAACTCCTCAACATTAAACAACGTGGTGAAATACTCTTATTTTAGAACCCCGGCTTCGTCGAAGAAGTCGGGGTTATTTGTATTCTCTCAAATGCTTTACCCCTACATCTTATAAAAACAGAATAAACAGAGCCCCGACTTCTTTAAAAAGTCGGGGCTCTAACAGCTATCGGATTTATTGACTAAAAGATTTAGATTTCTTCCAAATCCTCTACATCTTCTACATTGTCTAGATCTTCTACATTGTCTAGATCTTCTGCATCCTCATCCTCATTGTCAACAGGGGCAACAGAATTAGCAGAAACCACAGCACCCGTCTCAAGTTTCTTTTTAACTAGCTGCTCAATTTCATTTTTGAAGTCGGCATTTTTCTCCATGTGTTGGATCACTTTGTCTCGTCCTTGAGCTATGTTCTCGCCGTTATAGCTATACCAAGAACCTTTTTTGATAATTACTCCCATTTCGTCGGCCAAGTCAGTCAGACAGCCTAAAGTAGAAATGCCTTTGCCAAATACAATGTCAAATTCGGCAATGCGGAAAGGCGGAGCAACTTTATTTTTAGCAACTTTAACTTTCGTGCGGTTGCCGTACTCTTCTGTGCCTTTTTTCAAGGTTTGAATCCGGCGGATATCGAGCCGCACGCTGGCGTAGAATTTAAGGGCGTTACCGCCAGTTGTGGTTTCGGGGTTGCCGTAAGTTACGCCGATTTTCTGCCGCAATTGGTTGAGGAAGATGACGGTACAGCCGGATTTGCCGATATTACCGGTGATTTTCCGCAAAGCTTGACTCATCAAGCGCGCTTGCAAACCCATGTGAGAGTCGCCCATGTCGCCTTCGATTTCGGCGCGGGGGACGAGGGCGGCTACGGAGTCAATTACTACGATATCGACGGCGACGGAACGCACGAGTTGATCGACAATTTCTAGGCCCATTTCGCCGGTATCCGGCTGGGAAACTAATAGATTTTCAATATCGACGCCTAAAGCTGAGGCGTAGGTGGGATCGAGGGCGTGTTCGGCATCGACGAAGGCTGCGATACCGCCGGATTTTTGGACTTCGGCGATCGCGTGGAGGGCTAGAGTCGTTTTACCGGAACTTTCCGGGCCGTAAATTTCAATGACTCGGCCTTTTGGCAAACCGCCGCCCAAAGCAATGTCCAGTGTCAGAGCTCCGGTGGGAATGGTTTCTACCCTCATGCGAGTGGAGTCTCCCAATCGGACGATCGCCCCTTTGCCAAAGCTGCGCTCGATTTGGGAGAGTACGGAACTTAAAGCTTTTTGCTTTTCTGAGTTTTCAGTGGAAGTTTTTATAGACGTTTCTTTTTTTGCCATTTGCGGTATGCGGGTAGCCCCCTTGCGGAGCTTGTTGATTAACTGTACAACACGTATGTTAGCAGTTATTTTTGGGGTCTGGAGGTTCTGGAAGGATCTGGTTGAAGATTCTTGATTTTCGAGGTGGTTGAGCCTGAGCCAGCTTTCACAAGGCACTGATGTAGAGGTATTCGGCATCCGGCAGAGGGTAGAATGATCGTCTGTTGGGGGCTGTACGGGGTATCGATCGCTCTCGGAGTGAGGTTTAAGATGGTCTACAGTTCCAAATTCCGTGAAGCGTAGCTATCCCGGAGGGAATCGCCACAATTAGGACAAGCATGGGATCTACAACACATCAAGACACATCTGTTAATACCAAAAATTCCCGCTGGCTGATGAACTTATTGGCGATGGGCATTTTACTTGGTATCGGATTTCGGTTTTTTGAGATCGATCGCAAACTGTACTGGCACGACGAAGCTTACACATCAATCCGCGCCGCTGGTTTCACCCGCCAAGAAATCGACGACGAACTATTCCAAAACCGCATTGTTCCCGCACCCGAATTGCAAAAATATCAGAGGATTAAACCCGGAAGTACAGAAGCAGACACAATTCGTTCTTTAGCACTAGAAGACCCGCAGCATCCGCCTTTATACTTTCTCGTGGCTCGTTGGTGGATGCAGCAATTTGGCAGTTCTCTCACAGCATCTCGCAGTTTGCCAGCAATATTGAGTTTGCTGTCGCTGCCTTTGATGTACGCTTTAGCTCAGGAACTTTTCGCCTCGAATTTGGCTGCGTTATTAGCGACAGCACTTTTGGCTTTATCTCCCTTTGACATCTTGTTTGCTCAGACAGCAAGGCAGTACAGTTTGCTGACAGCCACAGTTATTGGCAGCAGTTGGCTGCTGCTGAGAGCAGTGCGGTTGCGGGGTTGGCAAAATTGGGTATTATACTCGCTGGCGATCGCGCTTGGTTTCTACACTCACCCTTTCTTCAGTTTAACACTCATTGGACACGGAGTTTTTATAATTTCTTACTGGTTCTTTGTCAAAAAAACAAAATTGCCAGGTCACGTAACTAATTCCCAATTTTTCTTAGCAGTAACAGCAGCTTTAATATTGTATATCCCCTGGATTTACGTGCTGGCGACCAACCTGGAACGTGCCTCCTCTACGACAGATTGGACGCGAGTATCTCCGGGTTGGCTGTATCTTGTCAAATTGTGGACACTCAGCTTTACAGCCTTATTTTTTGACTTCGACTTCGGGTTTGATAATATTTGGACTTATCTATTGAGATTGCCATTTTTGCTGTTAATGGCTGCAGCCCTTTACACAATCTGCCGCCGCACAAGCAATTCAACTTGGCTGTTTATTGTAACATCAATTTTGGTACCGTTTTTGATACTGGCATTACCGGATCTAATCCTAGGTGGCAAACGTTCCGCCGTCAGCCGCTATCTGATTTCCTGCTTTCCCGGAGTGCAGCTAGCAGTTGCTTACTTGCTCGCCAGTAACGTGAAAACTCAGCAGCGGTTTTGGCAAGTCATTTTAGCCTTGGTATTTACAGCAAGTGTAGCCTCTTGTACAGTTAGCGCTTTTTCTGATACTTGGTGGAGCAAAGACTTGAGCTATTTTAATGCTGAAGTTGCGAAAATTATTAACAAAGAGGCGATAGCTAATCGGTCGATTAAAGATACAATTGTAATTAGCGATCGCGGCAACGATTTTACTAACATGGGAGATTTGCTGTCTCTGAGTTATTTGCTTGACAAAGACGTGAGGCTGATGCTGCTGAGCCAGTCGCCAGATATGGAAATGCTGAACAAATATTCGGCTCCCCTGGTGTTCCGCCCTTCGGAAAAATTGCGAGCGGCACTCAAGCAAAATCAACGCCGCTTAGAGCCAATTTTGCAGTATGCCAGACTTTTTCGAGCGCGGCGAGCTTCTTAGAGCAGATTGACAGAAATCGAAGCTCCTCCCCGGTAGGGTACGTCAGTCGATTTTAGATTTTAGATTTTAAATTTTAGATTTATTCCACAGATGAATCTGGGTGATTAAACTTTGGTCTAAAATTTTGGGAGATTCACGACAGGAGTAGGTGGCACAGTATCGGTTTTTGGGCGGGGTCAGAAAAAACTGTTTTAGTTGTCTCAACTATTGGGGCTGACACACCCTACATCATCAGCAATAATTATTTGAATACTTAGGATAAAACGCAATGCAAGAGTTAAATAATTCATCTTCCGAATCGGCGCAGAAGTTTCGCAATCTTCAGACAGAATTACGCGAACGTTGGCGAGCGATAGAAGAATTCGACAGCGGAGATTGTGACATTATTATCATTCCTTCTGTCAGCTTAGATCAGCAAGAAATGCGGAAAATTGAGGGTGCTTACCACTACGAAGAGCGACATTTATTTTCATTTATTCGCCTCCGAAATCCCCGCACGCGCTTAATTTACATTACCTCGGAACCCTTGCACCCGATGATTGTAGATTATTACCTGCAATTGTTGCCGGGAATTCCATTTTCTCACGCGCGCGATCGGCTTTTGCTCTTTAGTGCTTACGATGCTTCTGCCAAATCCCTCACCCAGAAAATTTTAGAGCGCCCCCGCTTGATGGAGCGCATTCGTCAAGCAGTGCGCCCGACAAAATCTTATATGGTTTGTTATAACTCGACGCCCTTAGAACGCGAGTTATCTGTTAAATTGGGGATTCCTTTGTGGGCCAGCGATCCCGATCTGCTATATTGGGGAACAAAAAGCGGCAGCAGGCAAATTTTCCAAGAATGTGGCGTGCCTTATCCTGACGGTTCCGAGTTGGTTTGGAATGCGGAAGATTTAGCAGAAGCTGCCGCTCAATTGTGGGAACGGCAGCCGGATTTGCAGCGGATGGTAATTAAGTTAAATGAAGGTTTTTCGGGGGAAGGAAATGCACTTCTAGATCTGCGTTCTCTGGCAAGTAAAGCGCCTCAAGAAAGAGCGAAGGCAATTGGGGATTGCTTCCATAATTTGCGCTTTCAATCCACAGGCGAAACCTGGGAAAATTTTAGCAGCCGCATTCCCGAATTAGGGGCAATTGCCGAAGCATTTATCGAAGGAGAAGAAAAGTTCTCGCCCAGTGTTCAAGGCCGAATTATTCCCAGCGGCGAAGTAGAAATCCTCTCCACTCACGACCAGATTTTAGGAGGTCCAGACGGCCAAATTTTCTTGGGTTGCCGATTTCCGGCGGACGAATCTTACCGGCTGGGGTTGCAAGAATTGGGATGGAAAGTTGGGCAAAACTTAGCTAAAAAAGGCGCTTTAGAGAGATTTGGAGTAGATTTTCTTGCTGTAAAGCAATGCGATGGGAAATGGGATATTCAAGCAATAGAAATTAACTTACGAAAAGGAGGCACAACTCATCCGTTTATGGCTTTGAAGCTGTTAACAAACGGTCGGTACGATCGTACTACCGGATTATTTTACAGCCAGCAGGGCCGTCCGAAATATTATGTCGCTTCGGACAATTTGAAAAAAGAGCGCTATCGGGGATTATTACCGAACGATTTGATGGATATTATTGCTGACAATCAACTGCACTTTGACAGCGGTACAGAGACGGGCAGTGTGTTTCATTTAATGGGTTGTTTGTCGGAGTTTGGCAAATTGGGATTGACGAGTATCGGCAATTCGCAGCAAGAAGCTGAGGAGATGTATAACAAAGTTGTGAAAGTGCTCGATCGCGAAACGTCAGGCAATTTGAGATTTGAGATTTGAGATTTGAGATTTGAGATTTGATCCAGTCAGTCAGCTTAGGTCCCCGGCTTCTTGAAGAAGTCGGGGATCTAATATCCCTCGCGTTTTGTATAGCAACCGACAAGACGATTAGGATGTTCTTAATCACCGAAACCCTTGCTCTTATTGAATTTGCCTTCTTCCTTCCGTTAGAGCTAATTTTTAGCGGGATAAAGGGGCGTGGGGTCGATCGAACCTGTGCGGTTGAGTGGCCAAAAACGCACAATTGCCCTACCGATGATATTTTGCTTGGGTACAAAGCCCCAGTAATGACTGTCACAGCTTGCGTTGCGGTTGTCGCCGAGTACCAAGTAAGAATTTGGAGCTACAACTACAGGTCCGTAGGGATACTGCGGAATTTCTTCAATATATTTTTCCTGTAGCGGCTGCTTGTTAATAAAAACTTTTCCGTCTTTGACTTCCACACTGTCCCCTGGAAGTCCGATCACTCGCTTGATATAGGCATCTTTGATCGGTGGCGGCTGTCCCGTGCACAAACTAGCCGGGTCAGGAGGCATAAATACGATAATATCTCCTCGCTGGGGCTCTTGGAATCGATAGCTTACCTTATCTATAATTAATCGATCGTTAATTTGTAAGGTTGGGAGCATCGAGCCGGTGGGGATGTAGCGTGCTTCGGCAACCAGGGTGCGGATACCAAAGGCTAAAAATGCTGCTAGGCCGATCGTCTTAATTCCTTCGATCCAAGGATTTTCGGTGTCTTGCGGAGGTTTTTCGTCGGCTGACTTGTCTAGACGAGTCATAGGGTATTGTAGTGACTGAGCTGGATACGAATTATAAACTTAATAATGCTTCCATGCTAGCACGCTGTTTACTCAATTAATGATATCTTATGACTCCCAAATCAAGTTTGTTAATCCGTCGCGCTCGCATTCTTTTGCCCAATGGTGAGTTTTTGGTAGGAGATGTGCAAATTTGCGATGGCCAAATTGTAAAGGTTGCTGCTGAAATTGTCGAATCGGGCGATCGAGAAATAGATGCGAAAGGCTTAACTCTGTTACCCGGAGTAATTGATCCCCAGGTACACTTCCGGGAACCGGGTTTAGAACACAAGGAAGACTTATTTACCGCTAGCTGTGCTTGCGCTAAAGGCGGCGTGACATCGTTTCTGGAAATGCCGAATACGCGACCTCTGACCACAACTCAAGCTGCCTTAGATGATAAACTAAGTCGCGCTGCCGAGAAGTGTTTGGTTAATTACGGCTTTTTTATTGGTGCAACGCCCGAGAATTTGCCGGATTTGTTGAATGCGACTCCGACTCCGGGAATTAAGGTGTTTATGGGTTCGATGCACGGGCAGCTTTTGGTGGATGGAGAAGCAACTTTAGAGGCGATTTTTGCCAAGGGCGATCGACTGATTGCCGTGCACGCAGAAGACCAAGCTAGAATCAATCAGAGGCGTCAGGAATTTGCCGGGATTTCCGATGTTGCCGTGCACTCGCAAATTCAAGACAATCAAGCAGCTTTATTAGCAACTCAGCTAGCATTAAAACTTTCTAAGAAATATCAGCGGCGTCTGCACATTCTGCACCTTTCAACCGGGGATGAAGCTGAGTTTTTGCGCCAGGAAAAACCGAGCTGGGTGACAGCAGAAGTTACGCCGCAGCATTTGTTGTTAAATACCAGCGCCTATCAAAAAATTGGCAGTTTAGCTCAGATGAATCCGCCTTTGCGCGAACCCCGCGATAACGAAATACTTTGGCAAGCTTTACTCGACGGAGTAATCGATTTTATCGCCACCGACCACGCGCCACATACATTAGCAGAAAAAGCTCAAGATTATCCGAATACGCCGTCTGGAATGCCGGGAGTCGAAACTTCTTTGCCTTTGATGCTGACGCAAGCAGTAGAGGGAAGATGTACAGTGGCGCAAGTTGCTAATTGGATGTCGGCGGCCGTTGCTAAGGCTTATAAGATTCCTAACAAAGGGGCGATTGCTCCGGGTTTTGATGCCGATTTAGTATTAGTAGATTTGGATAATTATCGACCCGTCGTGCGAGAAGAAATGGTAACAAAGTGCGGCTGGAGTCCCTTTGAAGGTTGGAATTTAACTGGATGGCCTGTGGTCACGGTTGTGGGAGGAAAAGTTGTTTTTGAGAAGGGTAAATTGGATACAACGCTTAGGGGAAAAGCCTTGACATTTGACGCTGAATAAGCCTCTATTCAGGTCAAGTGTTATAATTGGGTATTCCCGCTCGCAAAGGCGATTTTACCCCTGCTTCTCCAAGAACTAGAAACACAACTCCTGGCCTTAACTCCGACTGATAAAGCTGAAGCCATACGGCTTTTAACCCAAAGTTTAAACAATAGCTGGCCAGGAATTACCAAAACTCCCGACGTGTGTGGCGGGGATGCTTGCATTGCCAAAACTCGCATCCCAGTTTGGCTGCTTGAAAGTTTTCGCCGTGAAAGTTCAAGCGATGCTGAACTTCTACAATTTTATCCCCATCTCAGCGCGGCCGATCTAGTCAATGTTTGGACTTATGCTGATGCACATCTGGAGGAAATCGAAGAAGCAATCTGCAAGAATGAGGAAGCTTGAGTCATGCTTAATTTGTATGCAGACGAACAATTTCCTTTGCCCGTTGTGCAATTGCTCCGGGCTTTTGGTTACAATATTCTGACTGTTCAGGAAGCAGGAAAAGCAGGACTTGGGATTCCCGATCCAGAGGTGCTAGCATTTGCTATAAGCTAAAGATAGAGCTGTTTTGACATTAAATCGGTTTGATTTTATCGGACTTCACAACCGACAGCCAGACCACTCTGGTATTATTGTTTGTACCAAAAATCGGAATGTAGAAATGTTGGCAATAGCATCAATGATGCTATTGCTGGTGAAGAAACTTTGAGAGGCAAATTGATTCGTGTCAACCGTCCGCAGTAAGTACGCGCGAGCGAAGCTATCTTCCCGCAGGGGTTAGGTGAAGGGTAGGAAATCGCCATTTCTTAACCCTGTAATTGCCAATCCAATAACTCGCCATTACCAATTACTTCAAGTTGCCGCCCGTTATCTAGATAACTCAAAGAAATTTGCAAATAATTTTCTGGTGTGTACTGCAATCTTTCCGCCCATTCGATCGCCACAATTCCCAAATCCATTTCTAACCCGTCCCAATAACTTTCTAAGTGCAAAGCCTCCACTTCTTCGGGTTCTAGTCGATACAAATCTAGATGATACAGTGGAACTCGTCCTCCAAAATACTCGTTAATCAGCGTAAAAGTAGGGCTCTCAATCGAGTCCGAGATTCCTAAACCTTCAGCGATACCTTGAACCAAGGTAGTTTTGCCAGCACCTAAATCTCCTTGTAATAAGATTACAGTGCCAGCGGGGAGCGATCGACCTAACGCAACACCAAACTTGCGCGTAGCCTCAGAATCGGGAAGCAAAGTTTTCATTTTAATAATTAGTCATTAGTCATTTGTTATTTGTTATTTGTTACTCGCTGGCGGTGGCTAATAACCAATAACCAATAATATTAGTCAACAGTCAACAGTCAACAGTTAACAATCACCAGCTTAAATGTTCTGGGCGCGGCCGTACCAACGCAGCAACATCCCCGCCAACCTTTGAGAATTGTGGCGAATTAAACCCGTATTTTCATCTTCATCCATGACATTGGCGATGACAACTCGGCGCCCCAATTGCGTCACGGCTTCTCGATCGAGCACAACCGGAAAAGAATTCTCCTGAGAATAGCGGATCAAAGCCTTTGCAGAAGGGACTTTTCCTTGAACTACTACAGCATCGAACAGCGGCCGGCCGCAAGCGCGGTCGATCGCCCGAATGTGGTCTGCAACACTGTATCCGTCAGTTTCCCCCGGCTGAGTCATAATATTGCAAACATAAATGCGCGGAACTTCGCTGTTGGCGATCGCATCAGCAATTTCCGGTACCAACAAATTCGGAATGACACTCGTATAAAGACTCCCCGGCCCAATAATAATAAAATCCGCTTCCCGAAGACCTTCCACAGCCCTAGGTAATGCCGGAGGATTAGCAGGATTACAGCCTATTTTGAGGATTTTCCCGTTAGCTTTTGTAATGCTGGACTCCCCCTCAATCCTGCGGCCATCAGCGAGTTCGGCCCACAAAGAAACATCGCTCAGAGTAGCCGGCAGCACCTCTCCCCTCACAGCTAAAACTTTAGAACTCGCCGCGATCGCCTGTTCCAAATCTCCAGCAATATCGCTCATCGCCGTCAAAAACAAATTCCCAAAACTGTGACCCATTAAACCGTCACCAGCCCGGAAACGATATTGAAATAACTCAGTCAATAACTTTTCCTCATCTGCCAAAGCAGCCAAACAATTGCGAATGTCTCCCGGCGGCAATACCCCAATTTCCCGCCGCAGTCGCCCGGAAGACCCGCCATCATCCGCCACCGTGACAATAGCAGTGATTTTTGCGCTGTAATCCTTCAATCCCCTGAGCAAATTAGAAAGGCCCGTACCGCCCCCTATTGCCACAATTTTTGGGCCGCGGTGCAAGCGGCGGTGGTTGAGGAGTCGATCGACCAGTTCCTCGTTGCCTTCGGGCATCAGCACTTGGGTAATAGAGTTCAAACTGCGAGTTTGTCCCCACAGAATTAACAAAATCCCGCCAGCAATGATGATCGGCCCCGACACGTAATTAGGAACAACTTCCGCAATCCACGCCAAAAAATTTCTCAACAATTGCAATAAGAAGAAAATGGGAGTCATCCCAGTCCAAATCGCTAAACCCAAAGTGGCAAGTACCACGCCGCTAGCACTAATCAGCAGCCACCGTTTCACTAACAGTCCGGGGGCTAACCACTTAAACCACTGGTGAACTCGCCCGTTCCGCAAAGAAGGGGGGTAAGGATTTCTGGATTGGGCAAAAACCTGCTTGGCTTTAGCCAAGACGCGGAGGGCTTTAGGAAGTGAACTAATTGACATGGTTAATTAGTCTTAAGGGTATTGGAACAGCTCGAGCTGACAAATTTACAATACAAGAGAGTTTTGATTCTGGCAGTCAATTTAAGTAATTAGTGATTAGTCATGAGTCATGAGTCATTAGGTAGACTGATGACTGAGGACTGATAACTTATTGATAACATCCTATGGCTGAGCCACTAATCGAACTCAAGGGGGTAAGTAAGTCCTTCGGCCAGAACCCGATCCTCGATCGAGTCGATCTGAGGATTTATCGGGGAGAGGCCCTGGCAATTATTGGCCCTTCCGGGACGGGGAAATCTACGATTCTGCGGATAATTGCGGGTTTGTTGGCCCCGGATGCCGGTGAGGTTTTTGTTCAGGGACAGCGCAGGGTCGGATGGGTGGACGACGTGGCAGATCCGATCGGAATTGGGATGGTTTTTCAGCAAGCGGCTTTGTTTGATTCGCTGACGGTGGAGGAGAATGTCGGTTTTTTACTTTACCAGCATTCTAAGCTGCCGCGCCGCCGCATTCGGGAATTGGTTGAGGAAAAGTTGGAGATGGTGGGTTTGCCGCGAATTGGCGAACGCTATCCGGCGCAGTTGTCTGGGGGAATGAGGAAGCGGGTAAGTTTTGCCCGCGCTATCATGGCGAATCCTGATAATGACAGGGATAATCCAGAGGTTTTGCTGTACGACGAACCGACGGCGGGTTTAGATCCGATTGCTTCGACGGTAATTGAAGATTTAATCCGCGACTTGCAGGCAGCCCAAGGTGTTTGCAGCACTTATGCGATCGTCACTCACCAAGACAGTACCATCCGCCGCACTGCCGATCGCATCGTGTTTCTTTATCAAGGCAAAGTGCAGTGGGAGGGAACCGTCAATGACATTGCATCGACAGATAATTTACTGATCAGACAATTTTTTAGCGGCAGTGTTACTGGGCCTATTCAAGCGCTTGGATAGTCATTAGTTATTAGTCATTAGTCATTAGTCATTAGTCATTAGTTATTAGTTATTAGTCATTAGTTATTAGTCATTAGTCATTAGTCAATACTTCGGACAGTTTTTAAGCAGCGAGAGTACCATAGGATAGGACTGACGGAAGGTTAGGGTGATTTAAAATTA
>NZ_JAUBQR010000089.1:0-24311 GCF_036701385.1 Microcoleus sp. Pol12B4
AGTCATCGAACCACTGGATAAGTGACGAGAAGGTTGACGCTTTGCAGGATTGCTGGATTTTATAGGATAACTCTAACTCATGTTGGGCGATCGGGTAAGTTTTGTAAAGTTTTTATTAAGTATTGTGCGGGGTTGGGGCTCGAACGGGGGAATTGAGGGGAGTTGGGGAGTTGAGGAGTTGAGGGCGATCGAATTATCATTAAAATTGAGGCCTAACGTACAACTCCCAGACTTGTTTCACTGCTGCTGCATCTGCTTGAGAAATTTGCCCGATTTTCGCTAGCAACAAAGACTTTTCCAAACAATCTAATCTAGACAAACGTACTGTTGAAGCAAGGCGCAAACCGCTGGCAGACCAATCATTAAGCAATACATCAGTTTGGGTGCGAGGTTTTGCAGAAGTAACGGCTGTGGCTACTACATCCTCGCCATCCAACCATAGCAAAAGTATGGGGCGTGGTTTAGAGTCTGCGCCGTTTGTAAAAGGAATCTTTGCCACCCAAAAATCACCAGGTTCAATAGTCGTCATAAAGTCCTTCGTCTTCGGGTGCGTAGCTGTTCAAAAAAGCTTCGTGACTGCGAGTAATGGTTGAATCAATTAAAAAGTCTTCGCTGTTGACTACAAAAAACTCTCTTAATTGGGCAGCGGTTAAATCTTCTTGGGTTGTTATCTCTACCAACGGTTTTAGTATTTGAGGGGATTCTAATACGCAACTCAAAAACTCAATAAACGAGCGCTTGGGATGCGATGGCTCTGTTTGCAAAATATTGGACTCAGAACTTTCATTTGGTGACTGTTTTACTTGTGCTTGATGTACAAGAAATTGCACAAAATCCAGAACTTCCTGTCGCTTTTCTGTTGGAAGCTGTTGCAGATTTTCTAATAAAGTTTTTTCGAGATTTCCGAGTCTCAAAAAATTCACTGGGTATGTAAAAGTTTGTGCTGGTTGGTTCATGGGAGTTTTACACTAACAGTAAAAGTAATTTACTTATAAAATTATAGCTGACTCGATGGCTCTGCGGGCGATCGCCCTTACCAATCCATGTCTTTGATTTCAACAGCGATTTTATGCCATTCTTTTTCGGCATTGAAAAACTTTTCTGCTCCTAAGTCGGCTTTCAAAAGAGTCTGCTCTAACACTAAGACTAAAGGATCGTCCGTAATTGTCCATCCGTCTTTTTCGAGGGTGCGACGCAGGGAGAAATGTAAATTATCACCTCTAGACATTAGATATTCCAGAATTTAGGTTAGGAAAGATAAACACGAATCTCTTGAACTCCCATGTCTTGTGATGTCGCTGATGATGCAAATAAATAGTCTAGTCTGTAATAAAGATAACTTTTTTAAGTGCGACGAGTAAGATGTTTGATTCGGATGGTGCGCCGAACTCGATTAAGAAAAGGAGATTCCAACGGGGGTAAAAAGGGGTTGACATACCTGAGTAATCTGCGGTATTCTTCTATTATATCAGGTATTGTACCGCAACTGCAAGACAATTATAAGTTAAGTCGCTAAACCTGGGTTGAGATAGTAGCTTGAAGGTATCAGTTGAGCATTGAAGGTTCAACTGGGGAACACTGTGTATGAGTGTGTTGAATTGTCACCATGAATCCTAGACAACTTGAGCAAGACCTGGAATTGCCGAACATTACAGCATCATTAGTTGCTTATCGTAATGCTGCACAGAAGAGTAAGTGGTACATTCGCTTTTTTGTTCCGGGTCCTGATGGAAGATATACACCTGGAGTGTCTGTTGTATCCAGTTCCAGGGTTCCTAAATTGGTAAGCGATCTTAAAAAAGCGCACCAGAAAATGGAATTTCTTCAACAACAGAAATATTCAGGAAGATTTTCAGAAGATTTTGTCCAGAGCGGAGAAGTTAGTGAGACTTTATCGGTGACAGTCTCTAGTGAAACATCACACTTCCTATTTTGGAGCTATAAAAAGACAAGGTTGCACTTCTTGGTTTCAAGTAAGACCAACACATTTAGTACGTCTTTCGACTCAGATGATGTCAAAATGGTCATAAGCATACTATCTTTAGCAGAAGACTTGGCAGCTAAACTGATTAATCAGCTAGAGAGTTGAAGAGCAGTAGCCAGAAGCCTTTCGCTGCAGTTGATGATGGTTGTAACAGAATTTGTGGGATTATGATTTCTGTGCAATCAGCCTTCTTGCCTTCATGCCAACGAATGATTCTGACATACAAATCCAAGCGCGAAGAATTCTAGACGCGATTGCTTTCATTCCTTTTGAGCAATGTCAACCCTTGACCCGTGGGTTTGAGAGCATTCCTGCGCGTCCTGGCATTTATGCAATCAGGCACAGAACTGATGGATTGCTCTACATTGGTAAAACCAAGAGCTTACGAGGTAGCTTCAGTGGTGGGCACAAAGCTTTTTTGTGGGCATGGCTCGATAAATATAGCGATGAAGACATACGGATTGCAGTACAGACAATTTCTCACGCTTGAGAACCCTGCGTTACTATTGGAGCTAGAAGCCATCATTCTAAGAGCTGCTGAACCCCCTTACAACGTCCAAATCCCAACAGAGATGTAAAGCCATGCAAGCCAAACTTCAAGAGCAACTTTCCCTCGCTGATGCCGAAGTTATTTTAGGACGTTTTCCTGAACGAATTCGTGCTGCCCTAATTGCTCGTGCTGCTGAAATTGAATACCCAATCGAAGCAGTCATTGAGATGGCGATCGCTAGTTTCCTTGACACAGAGGCATTAGGTTTTGCAGATTGCAAACCAGGACGCGGACAATAACAGCGTCAAGTGGCGATCGCCGCGGTCTAACAACCCGGTTGGACCGGACTACCGAAAGATATTGGTGGTGATGCAAAAGTTATTTCTAGCCACTCAACCGGAACGTTGCTTTTGGCTGAAACAATGCTTCTAAATTATCTGCCAGTGTTTAACATTAAGCTATTCACCTCTAATTGCTGTAGTTCAATCTATGAGAAAGCCACAAACTGTTAAAGCTTTGGAAGATCTAGGACGGGTTCAACTCTCTAAGAGTTTTTTCATGCGTGAGTTTCTTTATTCAGAAATCTCTCAAATTGAAGGTATCCCTAACATTCCTAGCGATCCTGATTTGGCGATCGCAGCAGGAAAAAATTTGTGTGAGAGGGTGCTTGAACCAATTCAAGATGCGCTTGGTCGGATTAGTATTCGCTCAGCCTATCGTTCTTGTGCGGTGAACGCCAAAGGAGCAGAGAATAAAAATCAGTACAACTGTGCCAGTAATGAGGCCAACTATGCAGAACATATCTGGGACGTAAAAGATTCCGATGAGTATATGGGAGCAACAGTATGTATTGTTGTTACATCATTCATCCCTTACTACGATCGCACTCAAGATTGGACAGCATTGGCATGGTGGATACATGACCACATTGATGCTTATGCAGAAATGACCTTTTTCCCAAACTATGCAGCGTTCAACATTAGGTGGAGCGAGAATCCTAATGTTTCAAAAGTAATTTATAGCTACGTAGAAAACCCGCACACTGGTAAGAAGAGCGGGTATCTGACAAAGGAGGGGATGGATAATTTCTTAGGTTTGCATGAGCAGTTTTACCAAGAATTTATCGATCGCTGACTAACCATCGCCTTGAACCTCAATAGTATAACTGTAGCCCTGTTCAGTGAGCCATTAAAATCGTCGGTTTTTCCGGGATGGCTGCGGTGGGAACAATGCTGGATATAGCCTTTACTGAAGCCGGAAAAATCGCAGAGGCACTTAAGCCGATTATCAAAAAATTTAGTGGTGTTTGAAAGCTTTTGCTGGTTTGTTCGTAGGAGTTTAAGACTCTTGTGAAATCGATTTACTTGTATAATTATAGCTGACTCGCCTTGTGTGCCTGCGATCGCCCTTGCCGATCAACTAATTTTAGCTTTTGCAAACTGTCAATCGATTTGAGATTTTAGATTGAAGCCTAAGATGTGGGAGAATTTTGTACGATCGGGACTTACGCATTACTGTAAAGTTGCCTGCGGGCGCGGAAAAGTAAGATCGCCCGTCAGCCGTGTTACCAAAAAAATTGCCAGTCCAGGACGCACAAAAACCTTCAGAAACCCGGTTTCTGACCAACTGTGCGTAAGTTCTGTTTGCACAATTCCTAATTATCACAAACCAGACGATATGACTCAAACGCCAACCGCAACCTATCGCACCGAAAGCGACTCGATGGGAGACAAACAAATCCCATCTAATGTCTACTACGGCATCCAAACCCTGCGCGCAGTTGAAAATTTCCCGATTAGCGGCATTAAGCCTTTATCAACATACGTTGATGCTTGTGTTTTAATTAAAAAAGCGACGGCGATCGCCAATGGCGAACTCGGCTGCATTCCCCAAGACATCAGTCAAGCCATTGTCCAAGCAGCAGATGAAATCTTAGCTGGCAATTTGCGCGATCAATTTGTAGTTGATGTCTACCAAGCCGGGGCTGGAACTTCTCACCACATGAATGTTAATGAAGTTCTTTCAAATCGCGCTTTGGAAATTATGGGCGATGAAAAAGGCAACTACAAGCGCGTCAGTCCTAACGACCACGTAAACTACGGTCAATCAACAAATGATGTGATTCCGACAGCGATTCGGATTGGCGGATTGTTGGCGTTAGAAAAAACTCTTTTTCCAGCTTTGTCAGAGGCTGTAGTCGCCCTAGAAAACAAAGCCGAAGAATTCAAAGATATTGTTAAATCCGGCCGCACTCATATGCAAGATGCCGTACCGGTTCGACTCGGCGATACCTTCGGCGCTTGGGCGCAAATTCTCAGAGAACATACCTTTAGAATTGACAGGGCATCCGATGATTTGACATCCCTGGGATTGGGGGGAAGTGCGGCAGGCACAGGCTTAAACACTCACCCTGAATACTGTCAAAAAGTTGCTGAAATTCTCTCAGGATTAATCGATCACCCCCTGAAACCAGCAAGGCATTTAATGGCTGCTATGCAGAGTATGGCACCGTTTGTAAATGTGTCTGGTGCACTGCGAAATCTTGCTCAGGATTGCGTTAAAATCTCCCACGACTTGCGTTTGATGGACTCCGGGCCGAAAACGGGTTTGAAAGAAATTCAACTGCCTCCTGTGCAGCCTGGTTCGTCCATTATGCCGGGAAAATACAATCCTGTGATGGCAGAAATGACATCGATGGTTTGTTTTCAAGTTATGGGTTACGATAGCGCGATCGCCCTGGCCGCCCAAGCAGGACAATTAGAATTAAACGTGATGATGCCCCTGATTGCCTATAATCTCATTCACAGCATCGAAATTTTGGGTAATACCATCAGCGCTTTGACTACACAATGCCTCGCCAAAATTGAAGCTAAGGGCGATCGATGTCTCGCTTATGCTGAAGGTAGTCTCGCCCTCGTTACCGCCCTCAACACTCACATCGGCTATCTCAACGCCGCCGCTGTCGCCAAAGCATCTCTAGAAACTGGCAAATCTCTGCGGCAAATTGTGTTAGAACAGGGTTTAATGAGTGCAGAAGAGTTGGCAAAAGTTCTAGATTTAGAGAAAATGAGTGCGATGCCGACATCTTCTGCTAACGTTTAGGATCTCGCAGGTATCAGCTAGAAACTAGAAGGCTGAACTCGATTTAATTCGGCTTTCTGCCTTCTGATTTCTGCCTAACGGCTGTCACAGGTTAAAGTTAAACAATTCAGAATTCAATTTTTTTAGATTTAATTCTGGATTTTTTATAGTCTAAAGTTTGGGAGCAAGATTTATGCGCGCAGGTTCTTTTGCAAAATTAACTCAAGATAAAGAGAACACAACTCAAGTGACATTTCATTATGTGGAAGGTCACGCAGAAACGTTTACTATTCCGATGCCGGCACAAGAATTCCAAGAGGAAGTGCTGACTTTGTTAAGTCAACCTTGGTTGACTTTCCATTTAGCCGACCAAACGGTATTTATTTGTACGGCCCGGTTGGTAAAAGTAGAAGTAAAACCCGCGATTCCCGACCTGCAAGGCCAAGGAATATTCTCTAACTCGCTACGAGTTAGTACCATGCAGCGGGCTGCTGTTGGTAGATTGCCGATGAATACTTAGGGTTCATTTGTATTGAGATTATTTCTTGGTAACGCACGTGCGGAACAACCTAAGCAGGGTGTTCCGCGCGTGCGTTAGACTTAGATTATTCCCGATCGATAACCAATTACCAATTAATTCATAATTATGTCTGCTGTTAGTTTAATTCGTGCTAATTCATATGATAGCCAAATTTTGCAAACATCTTTAGAAAGTTTGCTGGCACCCTTGGGCGGAATCTCGGCTTTTGTCAAATCGGGCGATCGGGTTTTACTGAAACCCAATCTCCTCACTGGTTCTCGCCCTACAAAAGAATGTGTCACCCGCCCAGAATTGGTTTACTGCGTCGCTAAAATGGTCATGGAAGCGGGAGGAAAACCGTTTTTAGGTGATAGTCCAGCTTTTGGTAGCGCTATGGGTGTAGCCAAAGCCAACGGTTATTTGCCGCTGTTGGAAGAACTGGATTTGCCAGTAGTTGAGTTTCAAGGAAAACGCTACGAAACTGTCAGCGAAGATTTCAATCATCTGCGAATTTGCAAAGAAGCAATGGAAGCGGATGTAGTGATTAATTTGCCCAAACTGAAATCTCACGTTCAATTAACTGTGACAATGGGCGTGAAAAATTTGTTCGGCTGCGTCCCCGGTAAAATGAAGGCTTGGTGGCACATGGAAGCTGGCAAAGATAGCGCCAGATTCGGTGAAATGCTGGTAGAAACTGCCCGGGCAATTAACCCCAATCTGACGATTGTGGATGGCATTATCGGTCACGAAGGTAACGGGCCAAGCGGCGGCGAACCTAAGTTTTTGGGAATTTTGGGCGCGTCTGATGATGTCTTTGCTTTGGACAGAACTTTAGTTGAAATTATTAATGTGGATCCGGCAATGGTTCCCACTGTAGCTGCGGCGATGAGATTGGGACTGTGCTCGAATTTAGAGGCGATTGATTTTCCGCTTTTGCAACCGGAAAATCTCCAGGTTTTGGATTGGAAGTTGCCCGAAACCATGATGGCGATTGACTTTGGTATGCCCCGCGTGGTGAAGTCGGCTTTCAAGCACCTTTATATCCGGTTTATTAAAGAAAAATTCAGCATCAAGGCTTCGCATTAGCGAAGAGAGAAGGGGTAAAATTTCTTTTTTTTATTCCTTCTGCTTCGCCTTGGTAATTGTAAACAAATATTATGTTACAACATATCTATTTATGTAAAGTTTTAATAAATTTGTTATAACTCTATGGTTTAAGTAGTTAAGCCGGATGAAACCGCATAATGTAACACTAGGTCAACAGCTTTACGTCAGCCATTGGAGATCATTTGGAGACTTTGCCCTCGTTTACCTAGGGGCGTTTTTTCGCGCCGACTTACTTAAAGCATTGGTGTCGCCGTATTCGCAACTCGCCCTCCTTCTTGCTAGCTAGAAGCAGTTACAGGATGTTACTTAAGTATAAATATTTATAACAGCCCTTTTTTTAACCAAATTTACCCTAAAATTGGGATTTTCTTTATAATTGACCGCTCAATTATAAAGATTGAGTAAAGCTCGTAAAAGGTTATTGACACTTATACGTAGATCGCAGATGATGGCGACATATCAAACAGACCTCAGCTTAAATAATAAAGGTCTAATCGAGTTGCTGCCCCCATCTTAAGTATTAGATATCTCCCAAACAGAGTCTGAAATGCTGCTTGTATCAGGCGGCGAAATTTAAATTCGGTAGATGTCTGTTATATAGATCGATCAACAGCCCTTGCCAAGTACAGCAAAGATTCACTACCGCATCAGTAAAAACTTCAAATCAGGAACTACCTAACCTATGCTTACTAACAACAATCTGACAATAGTACAGCCACTAAAAGCCAAGTTTTTGCCAAACAGTGAAGTTTTACTGACCCGCAAGTTGATAGAAGCAGTTGGTGAGTTAGCCACGTATTGGTCTGGTTCAATTACTGTGATGATGGAAGAAACGAAAGAAGACAACGACCAGATGGATGCAAAAATATTTAAACTTGATCAATTGCCATTCAAACTGGAAATAATTTCTTTCGATCAAATCACCCCAGCTTTACTACATCAGCATCAGAGTGCGCTGGTATTGGCAGCCCCGGAATACAGACAGAACCATATCAGTAAAGTGTGTAAAATAGCGGGAGTACCGTGTATTTACGTTTCCGAATACAGTCTGAAAACTCGCAAACAGATAGTGAATGTGAGTACGCGCAATCCCCTGATCCGCTTGCGGAGAATGCTCTGGACTTACAGTCAGGAAAACAAGCAGCGCAAGGCGATCGCAATGGCAGATGGATTGCAGTGCAACGGCACCCCTACCTACCAAGAATACAAGCATCTCAATCGCAACCCACAGTTGTTCTTGGACACGCGGATTAGAGAGGATATGTTAGCAACAGAAGCTGACATTGAACGCCGCACTGAAAACCGCTCTCAAGATATGCCTCTTCGGCTAGTATTCTCAGGTCGCCTAATTAAGATGAAAGGGGCAGATCATTTACTTGAGGTCGCTAGAGAACTCAAACAACTGAAGGTTAAATTTGAAATGTTCATCAGTGGTATTGGTGAATTAGAAGACATGATGCACCAGCAAATAGCTGCCAATCAACTTAATGATTGCGTGAAAATGCTCGGAGTGCCTGACTTTAAAACAGAGTTTTTCCCCTTTGTGAAGAACAATATTGATTTGTTTGTTTGCTGTCACCGGCAGGGCGATCCTTCTTGTACTTACATAGAAACTATGGCTGGTGGCGTGCCGATTGTTGGATATGCTAACGAAGCATTCCAGGGAATTGCAGAAATGTCGGAGACAGGATGGGTTGTGCCAATGAATCAGCCTAAACAGATGGCCAAGAAGATTGCAGAACTCAGCCACAACCGGGAAGAAATTAAATCGATGTCGTTCAAGTCGCTGAAGTTTGCTCAACAGCACACATTTGAGAAGACTTTTCAAGCTCGCATCAAACATATGCAGGCTATTGCCTACTCAACGCGGCCTAATCCAGTCACCGAAAGTGAAGTATGTGATGCTCCAGATATGGTTTTGGCTTACAGTCAACTGCCCTAAGAGTCCTTCTGCCTATTGAGACAGGTTGCATTAAGGTAGCCACGGAAATCGGAGGTCTTGTAAAGGCAATGGTTGAAGTGATCGATCACCCTTAGATTTAGATGTTTTTTTCACACTTAATAGCATCAAACTTGACTGGGCGATCGCACTTCTTCCATAGGTTTTCAAATCTCATTTAACGGGCTACATTTTCTGACCAACTACCAGACACCATAGCAATCCTAAACCATTGATCGGCCCACTCATTTTCCTTTCCACTGGAACTGGCAAAAGTAACAGTGGTTTGAGTTGAAATATTGTTAAATCAACGGCTTCATTATTTACGTATATGCACAACTGCTTTTATTAGTATCATAGCCTAGAGACCTACCCTGTTGATAACTTAATATATGTTGAATTAGTGCTTAATTATTGACAACGTAAAAACTTACTCACACCCAGCTAGTGGAAGGTGTAGTTTTTTATAAAAACTGATAGAGTAAGGTAAATGCGTTAGCTTAAATGGGATGTTACCTGAAAACCCCACCTTAGCAATTGTATACCTAAAACTTATGAAGTTTTAGGTATTCATCTGCTGTGTTTAGTATCCCGCAATTATCACTCACACATAATCTCCCGGATTGATCTAACATAATTGGTTATTAGTACGTCCATTACCTAAGTAAGGCAAACTAAAATGCAGCAAAGTCAACAGTGCTTAAGCCCTACCGTCACCTGTCCGATATCCGGACAGAGTATGAAACCGTGGCTATTTATACCCGGTGATTGGCGCAGACCTAGAAATAAAGAGTCATTTCAATTGTACTGGTGCGAAAAGTCACAACTTGGATGCATTCATCCTCTACCCGAACTCAACAAAATCGCCAGCTTTTACGACATCGATGAATATTATACTCATCATATAGACTTTACAGGCTTTGTATCTGCCTCTTCTATTTCTTTCTTCGATAAATTGCGTACCCATCTAGCTTGGCGTTTCGATCGCGGAGTAGATGTCACAAGTAAATGGTGGAAGCAACAGTTCGGGACTGTCTCCTCCTCGATCTTAGAAATTGGTTGCGCCAACGGACATCTGCTGCAAGAACTGCAAGCAGATGGTCACAAAGTCTGGGGCGTAGAACCCGATCGACAAGCTTTGGTTTTGGCCCAGCAGCAGCGAGGCCTTAATGTATTTTATGGTAGTGCGGAATCTTTGCCCCCGGAAGTCCAGTCTAGACAGTACGACATAATTGTGATGAACCATGTACTCGAACATACTAGAGATCCTTTACTTGCACTCCGCAATGCCATGCAGTTGCTCGTGGATGGTGGCAAATTGGTAATGGAAGTACCAAATAACTCTTGTATTGGGCTGAAATCATCAGGGATTACATGGATGCATCTAGATGTACCAAGGCATTTGTATTTTTTCACACCGCAGAGCTTTCACGCTATCTGTGAAAAAGTAGGATTTGAGATAATTTCTACCCAATTTAATGGCTACTATCGCCAATTCGACAACACTTGGATCAATGATGAAAGAAAAATTTTCCGTCTGTTCGATTCAATGGCATCTCATCAGATAGTAAAGCCCAAAGAAAACAATAAAGTCCAAGCTTGGAAGCTACTGCTAAAAACAATTTTTGCTGCTGATGAAGACAAGTACGATTCGATCCGGATTGTGGCACAAAAGCCATAGCAAAATCGAGGTAAGGGCAATAAATTTGTGGTTTGATTATCAAGTTTGGTTACACACTCACACTACTTTTGCGCTCCCCTGCGATCGTCGCCCATGCCAGGAGTACAGTCACACCAAATGCGACTATTGACCCAGCAATCCACCTGACTCGATCGAGACTGACCCACCAACTTGTTTTGTAAGGTGTGCAGTCCGGAGCTTACTGCATAGATAATGTAAAAATTGCTTTCTGGCGTAATATCGTTTGCGGTTGCATCGGCATAATATATTTGGATCGTGTCAGTGGGATATCTTAAGCTCCCGATTTGGGTAGCGAGCTTAAGATATTTCACTATAATTCCGATGCCACGGGATTTGATATAAGTTTTCTTGAATATGCGATCGCAGTTACACCTCAAAACGATTAGTTACGATGTGTTTGATTTTTTACTTTTTTCTTGTGAGCACCCATAATGCACAAGAAACTTTTAAATTTCAACCGTATAATACTTCTTCAACAGGCGGCGTCGCGTCTGTGGGGTCGAACTTTTTGATTTTCAAAGCTTGTAGCAAAAACAGCCAGATATAAAGCGGATTCAAAAAAACATACCGCTGCCAAAGGCGCCGAGGTTCTTTCATCATCCGAAACAGCCATTCCAAACCTATTTTAGATAAAAAGTCAGGAGCTTTAGCCAAATTACCCGCATGAAAATCGTAAGCAGCACCTACAGCAATCAACGGCATTGATAAGTCGTCCCGGTATTCGTAAGCCCAGACTTCTTGCCGGGGACACCCCAAACCGACAAAAGTAATTGCTGCACCGCTGTTGCGAATTTGCTGTGCAATTTCTTGTTTCTCTTGGGCCGAAACCTGCCTAAATTTAGAAGGCTGAGTTCCAGCAATAATTAACTTGGGAAAACGCTCGCAGAGATTGCGAGATAAAGCTTCCAGTACAGAAGCTTGAGAGCCGTACAAATAGATAGGTAATCCTTCTTCTGCCGCACGTTCGCAGATTTGTAACATCGCATTCGGCCCGCATACTCGATCGGGCAATTCCGTATGGTAGAGCCAATTTAACGCCCACCTGACCGGCTGTCCGTCTGGCAATACTAAGTCAATGTGATTAATCCGATAACGGTGAGTGCTGTCGAGAACTCCAGTCATTACCCCGTGAACCGCTAGGGCAGAAACAGACATTGGTTTTCCGGCGCTGGCTGCGGCAATAATTTTGCTAACAGCCGCTTCATAATTAACGGCATTTACTAATATGCCTAGTACATTCTTTTTCCCTTTATCAATCATGGAACACCTCTTTAAGCCAACGCTCGCAGTTACACTCATAAATCTCCCCTAAGATTTCTTTAACCTTGTATTCTTCAATCGTTTACCGAAATCCCCAGCCCATTCTTTTTGCCCCGTTCAATCATTGGAATCCTCTTTCAGCCAACGTTCGCGGTTACATTCATAAATCTCCTGTAGGATTTGTTTAACGTTATATTTCATTTTCCAGTTGGGATAGTGACTGGAAAATTTGGAATTGTCGCTTATCCACCAAATGTGATCGCCAATGCGATTACCTTCAGCATAAGTCCAATTAAATTTGCGTTCTGCAATTGCCTCGCACATCTGGATCGCTTCTAACATCGAACAATTGCTGTACCTGCCTCCCCCAGTATTATAAACTTGGGCGCTTCGGGGAGCTTTATAAAATTCATAAAATGCCGAAATTAAATCTGCGCTATGAATGTTATCGCGAACTTGCTTGCCTTTGTAGCCAAACACAGTGTAAGGAGTTCCAGTGACAGCACACTTCATCAAGTAGGCGAGGAAGCCGTGTAATTGAGCTCCAGAGTGATTTGGACCCGTCAAACAGCCACCGCGAAAACAAGCGGTGTTCATATTAAAATATCGACCGTATTCTTGGACTAAAACGTCAGCAGCTACCTTAGAAGCACCAAACAAACTGTGCAGGCACTGATCGATTGACATATCTTCCCGAATACCGCTTTCGTAAGTATGGCCTGGTTCAATTTCCCACCTGTGTTCTAATTCAATTAAAGGCAAATTGTTAGGCGTATCGCCGTATACTTTATTGGTAGAAGTGAAAATGAAAACCGCTTTAGGACAGTACAAGCGAGTTACTTCTAGAAGATTGAGAGTGCCGTTGGCATTAACGGTAAAGTCTATTTTCGGAGCACGGGAAGCCCAATCATGGCTGGGCTGGGCTGCTGTGTGAATTACTAATTCGATCGACTCGCCGTACCGCTGAAAGATATTGGTAATCGCTTCATAGTCGCGAATGTCCACATCTAAGTGATAATACTTGGTACCCAAAGACTTTTCGAGCAGTTGGCGGTTCCAGTTTGTAGAACCATCAGCACCAAAAAAGAACTGGCGCATATTATTATCGATCCCAACTATATCTAAGCCTTGTTTGGCAAAGAACTGACACGCCTCAGAGCCAATTAAACCCGCCGAGCCAGTAATGATTGCAACGCCCACGTTTCACCGCCTGAAAAAATATAGTTTTCTTTGTTTTGCCCGATCGAACAAATCAGAAGTTATCCTGATTTTCCATCGAATACATCTTCGCACAATTGGGCAAAGAATAAACCTTTAACATCCCAATCATAGATTTCCCTGACGCGCGTTTGACCCGCTCGACCCAAGCGATCTCGCAATTCACGATCTTGGGCTAAACACACTATAGCTTCTGCTAGACCTTGCACAGTGCGATCGGGGTCAGTAGCAGCCACTTTAATCCCCGTTTGAGCCGTCACTTGAGTAGCCGGTCCGCCCAAATCCAAACAAATCGTGGGACGACCAACCCCCATCATTTCCGTGCAAACAAAACCACCAGAGTCATGCAAACTCGGATGGAGGAGAACGTGAGACTCCCCCATTTTAGAAAGAGTTTCAGTGCGAGATAAAGTTCCCCAAAAAAATACTTTATTTGCCAGTCCCAATTCTGTGGCTAAAGCTTCCAAACGCTGCCTTTCCGGGCCGTCTCCGACAATCCAGTATTCCGATTGTTCCAGATTCGCCTCCGCAAATGCACGGAGTCCCAAGTGCACCCCTTTCCAATGTAAGAGACGACCAACACTGATGAATCTAATTGGTTGCTCAAGCGGGGTAGGAAATTGCTCTAGTTCTTGAATTTCCTGCTGCGACAAACCGACTTGCGAGAAAATCTTCACGTTTTTTGCTTTGAGAAATCGCAGTCTGGCTGCGGTTTCTTCCGTAGTTGCCAGCGCCACAGCACTGCGACGCGCCGTCAGCCCCACAAACGGATCGCGTTCTCCTACGCTTTGAGCCAATGCTCGCAGCGTTTCGTAAATTTTGCCCCGGCGGCTAAAATCTTGCCAAAAAGGCTTTGGTGCTTTTTCTGCACCTCCCACAGGCCCCCAAATAAAAGGATGCGGCAACAGCGCCAGGAAACTTGGAGACCAATGTTTGACATAAGTTACGTGATGTACTATGTCAAAACCAATTTCGCGATCGAGCTTCCGAGCGATAAAATAAGCCCAGATTTGCCACAGATAGTAATGAAGTTGCAGCAATCCTTGTTTCCCCTTCCAATCTTCGCTCCAACCAAACGGATCAAAATAAACAAAGTGCAGATTTGGCACTGGGTTCCGCTCTAGTTCTGCTTCAATGTACGATCGACAAAACGTGCGAGTAAATACCCAACTTTCGTGATGTTTAGCAGACTGGATAACAGTATTCCATCCTACTCCCTCTTCGGAGCCGAGATTCGGTTCGCAAGCAAACGCAGATAATAAAACTTTCATGGCTAAGTAGTAATTGCTAAGTGATAATTGCTAATTTTTCCCTCTTCCATCTTCCATCCCTCCGTTAAATTCTTTACACTGATCCGTTGCCGAACGTGCTTCACATATTCTCCATCAAAAAAGATGTAACTTCGACGTAAGCTTTAGCTGCGGTTTCTGGCGTTTTTTGAGAAATCATCTGTCGTGAACGCTCTCCCATCGACTCAATTAAATCAGAATCATCTAGAAAAATTTGCATTTGATCTGCTAACTCTTGAGCACTGCTAGGGTCGAAAATATAACCGTTCTCGCCTGACATAATTAACTCACAGGAAGCTGCACCATTTGAACACAATACTGGTTTTCCTAACACCATAGCTTCGGGTACAACCATACCCCAGACATCCTCAAAAGTAGGAAACACAAAAATATCAGCTTGCTGAAAATAAGCACCTAAATTTCCATATTCCACCCATCCCGCCCACGTTACTTGCTCTTCAAAATCGCACTCTTTAATAAATGCTTCCAGTTCTTCCCGCTGATCTCCCTTGCCAATAATCAACAGCGAATAATCAACATAACCTTGATTTTTAAGAATAGCGCAAGCTTCTAAAAGCGTTTTAATTCCCTTTCTCGCCGTAATGCGCCCTACATACAAAAAAATCGGGCGTTTTAACTGCAAGTTGGGCGGCTGAGTTTGATCTAATCGTTTCAGCAAAGCTCCCGCATCAGGTACGAGATAGGTTCGGGTAAAAATTTTATCCTCCGGGACATTGAGAACTTCCATCAGATATTTTTTACCTGCATTGCTATTCGCAACAAAAGCATCGGCAAACCGCACAAGGATGCGGCGCACAAATGTCCTAAAACTGGAATCTCTAAAGTCTGTATTTGGGGAACTACCATCGTAAATAATGGCAATTTTCCACCTCAATAGCGGTTTTAAAAAAGCCACAATTACAGTCCATAAAGAGAAAGCTTGGGGAAAGACCACATGAGGTCTAAATTTTAGTAAATAGCCGATAATACTAGGCGATACTACAATGAATCCGCGATCGTATCCTGTTTCTATCTTTTCCGTCTCGACAAATTTAGTCTCCCCTACCAACTGAATTGCCGATGCGCCCGGCAGGCTCGGATCGAACCCCGGCCAAACACGACCTGTATAAAATACAGTATGCTTAAAAATTTTCGTAAATTCCATCAAAACAGGCTGCCAGTAAGCTCCCAGTTCCACTTCCGGGACAAGCCAAGCAATGCGGATTTCATTTCTATCAACCATCCTATTCACCTTGAGTTTTGTTTTTAGCCAATCCCAGTTTACTCAACACTGAAAGCCAAACTAACCTACGATAAGGTAGCAGCCAATAAATTGGCCACAACCACCCACCATGGCGCTGAGTAAATACTTTCCACTCTTGAGCCGGTTGCAGGGTAGTATCTTTGAAGGATAAACCTTTCGGTTGGCTCATTTTATCCAATCCTTCGCTTAAATTATCAGCAGCGGTTTTAGTCACCTGGGGGTTGAGGGAACAAGTACCTAAATACCCTGGAGCAATCCAAACTGTACATCCTTTCTGTCTGGCTCGTAAACCATAATCCCAATCGCCAATATAATGAACAAAAGCCGGATCGAGGTTGCCGACAATTTGCACAACACTGCGGGGAATTAATACGCAGTTGCCGTGCATAGTATCGCACATCTGGGGCTCTTTTGTTGGTTCTAGCACACCATATCGGAAGGGGTGCAAAGGGTTATTTCGCACAACACCTCCGTATGTTGTTTTACCCGTTTCTGGGTCGCAGGTAGAACCCCCCACGATTGCTTTTTTTTCTCCTTTTTCTGATAACTTGTCACTGATTTTTAGCAAAACACTTACTGTTTCTGGATAAATAAGAGTGTCATCATTTAACCAGAGGTAGTAGTCAGGATCATCTTTCATTGCTTCGCTGAAAGCCCCACGCATTCCCCCGTTCCAAAATAGGTTCCCATCTCCGGAAAAAATCTTGGCTTGAGGATAGGTTTGACGGACTGCATCGCTGGTTCCGTCTGTGCTGGCATCATCGACTAAATAGGCTAAAATATCCACATCGGCTGGAAGTACCTGTTTAAAAAGGGCCTCTAGGCAAGCCAATGTTTTCTGTTTGCGGTTGAAGCAAGTTAAAAGGGCGGCGATTTTAATACGGTTCATTGTTCCCAAATATGCGGCTTTTAACGATATGCAAGGTAAAATTTACCCAAAAAAATCAGAATTTTATCTTGAGTTGGGAGTTGACAGAACCTCGTTAAAAACAGACAAATAGCGATTTGCTTGTATCTCCAAGGTGAATTCTTGTTCCACTTTATCGCGGGCGCGAATACAAAGTTTTTGATGCCGATTGGGATCTTCTAAAACCCAAGCAATTCCTCGCGCTAAGTCTTCTGTTTCATAAGGTTTAGCTAAATAGCCATTTGAGCAGTGTTCGATCATATCGGGCAGTCCCCCAATATTAAATGCGGCGCTGGGAATGCCGCAAGCAAGGGCTTCCATGACTGTATTTGGCAAGTTATCTATCACGGAAGGGGCGACAAAAATATCTGCTGCTGCATAAACCGTTGCTAGGGAAATATCATCTGCGAGTTTCCCCAAATAGTGAGTTTTAAAACCCAGTTCAATAGGATTTTCGGGTTGAGAAGAGCCAAAAACCAGCAACTCTATCCGATCTTTCCACCCTGATTTACTGAGGCTTTGTAAAGCGGGTACGAGCAAGTTAAATCCTTTCCAGCGATCGCCTGTTCCACTTGCACCTCCAAAGAGTACAATTTGTTTATCTTGAGGCAAATTCAAGATTTCTCGCGCCCACTGACGATTTATGGGTTTGTACTTTTGAGTATTGATGCCATTAGGAATTATTTCAACTCGAAAATCTTTGAATAAAGAACTAGAATGAGCGCATTTCGCTAACCAAACACTAGGGCTAACCAAAGTTAGGTTAAGCTTATCCCAAGCTTTAGCTTTCCGCTGCCACACCCACCGCGACAGATCCGAATTTTTATTACTGTGAAGTTGCGGACAACTACCACAAGATTGAGTGTAGCGATTGCAATCTTCACTATAGTGACAGCCACCTGTAAAAGGCCACATATCATGCAGCGTCCAAACTAAGGGCTGCTTAAACTTGGGAATACTTTCTACTTGTAAATAACCCCCACAAACCCAGTGTAAATTAATAATATCAGGATCGAGTATATCCAGTCGATTCGAGAGAGCATCTGGCAGCAATTCTGTAGAAAATATAACGGGGTTTCTCTGAGGGTAGAGCCGCAATGGTGCATTAGATAAAGTTGATATCATCTTGTCAAACTTAGCCCCAATACTATTTGGTGACGAAATTACATTGGGATCGCCACTACTCTTATTTTTTACCAGCATTTGCGAAGACACACCAATCCCCTGAAAACCTTGGTGCAGCCGATAAGCGGCGCGGGCAGCCCCCCCTTCACTATCAGAACTATTGATGAGTACAACCTTCATTTCTCCTGCCTCTCCTCTAGATTTATAGCTGACTTTATCAGAATTGTTTCAAAAGTTTATCTACTTTTTTTGCACTTTTTTAACAACTGCGGATGGTATTCCAATATTTTTTTGTGTAAAATTATCTGCTTGCGTATCCCTAATTGCAAAAGGCAGGTGTTTCGTCGGAAATGTTATAGCTTCTACACGCATATTACTATAAGGACTGTTGACATCCTCCGTATTAGTTCCCCCTACACCATGTCCGATATTAGACGCTAAATTAACATTCGCAAGAATATTCATACCATTTTGAATAAAGTTAGCAAATGTCCACTGACAAGCCCAACTCTGTAATTTGTTTTCATAACAAAGCTGAAAAATATTTTTCCCAACTTTTACACCATTAAAGTCTCCCAGTACATCCATCAAAAAATTACCATCTCGAATTTCCGGTCATAACTTCATATCTAAATCATAATGCTGCCAAGCTCGCCTCCCACTCGCCCAAATCCAGCAGTGATTATAGCGAGAAAAGTAGTAACTATAATCAGTTCTTTTTCGCCAAAACTGAACATTTTGACCAGAGATTGACAGAATCCGCTGAGCGTCTCGGTAACGCTCCAGCAATTCTTCAGCGAAGCGGAAAAAAGTAGGATGAGGGATAAGTCATCCTCCAGAATAATTGCCTCTTCAACTTGATCAAACACCCAATTCAGACCGCTAGAAACCCGCAGGCGACAACGAAAATTTACGTATGCGTAATTCTTCAAAACTTCGCAGTCCCAATCTACTTGGTCAATAATAGCTCTAGAGGCAGCACATTTTTGATCTTCTCCAGGCCTATCTGGACATGGGCCGTCAGCAATTATTAGCAATTTGGGATGTTTGGCCTGACGAATTGCCTCAAATGCTCTAGCCGTTGTATCTAGACGTTTGAAAATGATAAAAGCGATGGGTGTTTGGATTTGGTAATTGAACATTTCTTCGACTCTACTTTTCCTAGTAGTCTTCTACATCTGAATTAATCAGATCGGCAGTCATCTGCGATTTAAAATTAAACCACTTCTGAAGCATTACAGCCGCTATGAATGCCAGTGTATTATTGCTAGTCTGATAGGGCAAAAATCTATAGCGAAAACTAGCCATTCTCGGATCACATTCTTGGTATAAAATATCTTGGGCAAAGTTCCCCCAACGCTCATCAATCAAATCAATTGTCATACCAGCATGAGCAGAAGGTAGCAACATATTAGATCCGTGAAGACCAATTACTAAGCGGCTGTGTGAATAAACACGGCATATTTCCTTTTCAACTTTTTCATTAAAACTATCAACTCTGTAATCTTCAATCCATTCTGGGAAATTAGTTTTTGTCCCCAAACCAGCTACTGCAAATTTTGCTCCTGGTACTTGCAACCTGATTTTCTCAAATAACTGCTGAATTTTAAAATTTTGCAATGGCAATGCCCTTTCTCGTTGATTTAGCTTTTTCAGAACTCGGAACAGCCCACTGTTAACTAATAAACGATCTTCCCGCCAAATAAAAGTAATTCTTGTTTCTGGTTCATTAAATTTGTGTTTGGGAACCCTAGTAAACCGCGTGATGTCAAACTGACTAGGATGAGAATGGGCTTCACTGACATAAATTTCATCAAAGCGTTTAGTTTCTTCCTCAACAAACTCGGCGAAGCTAGGATAGTAAGTTTGACCATTTTTTAAAGAAATAGGTACTGTCCAGACTTCTGCAACTTCATCAGGAACCATCCACCTTAGAAACTTAGGAACTATCACAACT
Source organism: Microcoleus sp. Pol12B4 (assembly GCF_036701385.1). Taxonomy (NCBI): domain Bacteria; kingdom Bacillati; phylum Cyanobacteriota; class Cyanophyceae; order Oscillatoriales; family Microcoleaceae; genus Microcoleus; species Microcoleus sp. Pol12B4. The sequence goes on from NZ_JAUBQR010000089.1 coordinate 19,844, forward strand.
AACCCGCAGTCAGAGTTGCATTCTAAGTGCCTTTGTGCATTTAGCAACTTGAGCAGAGAGTGACCATAAAGATGATCGATACAGTTTAAGATAATTGCCCGCTTGCAGGGTTTAAAAATTTCCTTGACTATCTCAAGTTTATCTGATTGAGGATTTTGGAGTGAATGGAGTAATGGTTGGCCTAACCATTCTTTTCTGTAAGCAACCGCCGCAAAAACTTCTTTTTTGATTAAATTAACTTGAAGGTAGTTGTTCACTCCATGACCTACTCTCAACTCGTCGATTATTTCGCTGCCACATCCCCCGCACTTACAGTCCAGAAGAATATGTATCCCTTGCCACAAAATATTTTTGACATTGAGTTGCGTCCCGCAATAGGGGCAATTCGAGCGCTGTTCTATTTTAGGTTTAATTTGAATCACTTTACTAATCCTCTGATTCTACAAGCTGCCTTGTATAAGTTAAGGGATCGCCAGATGAAATTTGCGAAGGGGCGCAATTCCTTAATCAAGAAATTGACTAATATAATCACGTAAAAATAAGTTATCAGAGTAGCCATTGTTGCTCCAAAAGCTCCATACTTAGGAATCAGCAAAAAGTTCAACGCTACATTAAAAATAGAGCCGACTACAGTCAAGTAAAGACCGTAGCGCAACTGACCTTCTATGTTCAAATATGTACTCCGTGCTACTCCAAAATTACTGCCAAATTGCGCCCAAACATATAGTGAGAGTACCGCTGCTGACTTCGCATAGTTTTCACCGTAAAGCAGATGCACTATCCATGGAGAAAGTAATGATATCGGTATAGCCACTCCCAACCATAAAAATATCATAATATCAGAGTAAATTTGAAATTTATTTAGATATTCTTCATAATTTGTCTTTCTCAAATTTGCTAGTTTGGGAAAAATAGAGCTTGATAAAATCATCGGCAAGAAATCGCAGATTTCAGAAATTTTAACAGCGGCAGCATAATAGCCCAGTTCAGCATTTTTATTCATCGCACCGAGCATGATCTGATCGGTTTTTGAGTACAGATAAATTGCCAATCCCGACAAAATTATCGGCCAACTCTCTGATAGCAGTTCCTTACACCGCTCCCAACTTAATTGCCAATCCTTAATTTTATTGCCAGTAAGCTTATAAAAATATACATAAGCCATTCCTACCAATGCCACCTCTGCCAATCGAATCCAGGCGAAGGCAAGCAGGGGGGCTTTAATGGTCACTAACCCAATTCTGACAGCAGCAACTAAAAAACATACCGAATTTTTCGCCAAGACTGTATATTTTGACTGGATTTGCGACTGAAACCAAAAATTGATTGTCTCAAAAGCATTAAAGAGAGTTCCCGCAGCGATGATACCTACCAGCCACCGAGTCAGAGTGTCGTTGGGCTTGAGTAGCGCAATCACGGTGACAGTTAACAACAAAGTGATGCAGCCACCAGTAAATTGCAGTCCGAAGGCCGTTCCCAGGGTCTCATTTTTGCATTCTGGGTCGCGAGCGATATTCCTCACTACCAGAGTACCCAACCCCATCGTTGCCACCGAACTAAACAGCGACACAAAGGCGATCGCGTAGTTGAGCAATCCAAATTGTGTCGGACCAAGATAGCGAGCCACCCAAAGGCCTACAACCAGACCTAGACCCATCTGCAAGATTTGGTCAGTGAAAAGCCAAGCTATGTTGCTGACTACCTGGCGCAGACCCGGACCAAGCTTTTGACCTATACCAGCCAACTTGTCTAACATCGGCAATATTAAAATTTTACCAAGTAAAAATACATTTTTTGAACTTTTTGCAATCTAGCCACAGTAGTAATGATTTATAGTATATCATAAAGATTAGCACTTATGCAGGATTTATACCAATCACCCTAACTACAGCTTTTACCACTATGTATTCTAAAATTTCAAATACCCTACGATTCGTTTAACCTAAATGAGTAATAATACTCACTTAGGTTAGCTCATTTGCTAGAACAACTGATGATATTTGTAGGTGGGGTTTAACCTAACTCCTATCCCTACAAATCCAAAGGTGAAAGCATAATCCCTAGTTGACTGGGTATGCTCCACTATGGTAAAGCAGGATTAAAAGGCAGAATAGAACTAATGAGAGCCAAACTTGGTAAATGTTGAGCAAGCAGTCTAGGCGTAGCGAAAGCAAAAAGGATGATAAGTTGGAGTTTAATATATGAAAACACCTGTGGCTTTTTTTGGATTTAATCGCCCTCATACAACAGAGAGGGTATTTGCAGCGATTCGGGAAGCTAAACCGCCTAAACTTCTACTCGTGGTTGATGGGCCACGCTCTGATAAGCCAGAGGAAGCTGAAAAATGTGCTGAGGTAAGGGCCATAATTGAAAAAGTGGACTGGGATTGTCAAGTTTATAAAAATTATGCTGAGGCTAATATGGGCTGTAAGCACAGGGTAGCTAGTGGGTTAGATTGGGTATTTAATACAGTAGAAGAAGCAATTATTGTGGAAGATGATTGCTTGCCAAATCGATCTTTTTTTCAATTTTGTGAAGAAATGCTGGATTTATATAGAAATGAACCTAGGGTAATGATGATTAGTGGGACTAATTATTTGGAGGAATGGAAATCCGATAGGCAAAGTTATCATTTTTCTTATTATGGAGGTATTTGGGGCTGGGCTTCTTGGCAGAGGGCATGGCAATTTTATGATATTAATATGCAGGCTTGGATCAATCCTGACGTGAAAGCAAAAATTAAAGCTGTACTGGCTGATGAGGCTCAGTATAAAATTAGAGCGCGAGACTTGGAAAATACTTTTCAGGGTAAGGTAGATACGTGGGATTTTCAATGGAGTTTTGCTCGCTTGGCTCAAGGCGGCTTGTCGATCGTTCCTTGTGTCAATTTGGTGGCTAATTTAGGTTTTGGGTTAGCGGCTACTCATACTGGAACTCTCAATAAGGAAATAGCCGAAATGAAACAATTAGATTTAAGGTTTCCTCTTGAAATCAATCATAATCTGATGGGTGATCGAGAGTACGATAGATTAATGTTTAAAAAACTATTTATTAGCCATGAGAGTTTGATGAATAAGGTGATAAAACACTTAAAAACAATCCCCGATAAACTCTGGTTAAAATGATTTTTGCGAATCCTAATGAAATGATGCGAAATATCACTGTCAACTTACTCTACTTAATAAAAAAATAGGCTATGAAAACTATCTCAATCTTGGATACCTCAATCTGTAGCTCTAATTTAGGAGACCAGATCATTATGGATGCAGTGAATAGCATTTTATATGAGATGTTTCCCGATCGACTATTTATTAATTTTCCTACCCATGATGTCATATCGAGCGATTCTTACCGCTTGATGAGTAAAAGCAGTTTAATTTTTGTCGGTGGGACTAATTTATTATCTTCTAACATGAACTCCTATAATCAATGGAAGGTCAGTTTAATGGACTCTCTGTTTATTAAAGATATTACGCTAATGGGTGTGGGATGGTGGCAATACCAAAATCAGCCTAATTTATATACCAAAATGTTGTATAAACGGTTATTAAGTAAAGAATATTTGCACTCAGTGAGAGACAGTTACACAGAAAAACAGCTAAAATCGATCGGGATTAATAATGTAATTAATACTGCTTGTCCTACTATGTGGAAATTAACAGAGGAACATTGTGTCCAAATTCCTCAAGGTAAAGCAAAGTCAGTATTAGTTACTTTTACTGAGTACAATCAAAATCCTAGTTTTGATAAGCAGTTAGTGGAATTACTGAAACAGGAATATAAGTTAATTTATTACTGGACGCAACAGCCCAAAGATTATCAGTACATGAAAGATATATGTGGCGAGCGAGCGATTTATCTTAATCCTAGCTTATCAGCTTTAGATATGGCTTTGTCTCAGTATCCCGTTGATTATGTAGGGACACGATTACACGCTGGGATTAGAGCTTTACAATATAAAAGGAGAACTTTAATTCTGTCAGTTGATAATCGCGCTACAGAAATTTCTAAAGATACTAATTTGCCAGTCGTACAAAGAGATGATTTAAACAGTGTGGCTAATTGGATTAATGCTAAAGAAGAAACTTTACTAAAAATCCCTTCAACAGGCATTAATGAGTGGAAAAAGCAATTTTTAGCGACTGTTAATAATTATTAGCATAAGGATTCAGGTCTGAAAGAAGAGAATGAGGTCAGGCATAGGAAAGTAGTCACAAGAATTGACCTCTAGAGCCTCACGGAAAAAAGCCATTACTGAACGAACTTGAAAACGACAGGTTTGAATCACACTCAGCAGATTAGCCGTTTCCTCAAATCGTTTCATTGAACGAGAGCCGCCAGAAACTTTCCGTTTCGTTACAGCTAGCCGTAGGGAACGTTCTCCTAAATTATTACAGCGTTTTCCGCTGTTATGAGGTACAATAGCAACAGTTAGCAAACCAATTTCTTAAATGCTGAGGATTTATTA